>JAPOLW010000487.1 GCA_029976905.1 bacterium
GAGAAGAGCGGCACGAACCGCGTCATCCCATCATCGTCACGCATCCCGTCTCGCAGGACGTCGATCGGCTCCAGAAATACGTGTCCCAGATCCATTCCCGCCAACACATCGAGCTGCGTGCTTTGGAGCGTGGTTTCCTGAGCGAGATCCACGTTCAGGAGGGCCAGGCGGTCGAGGCGGGGGATCGGATGATCACGATTCTGCCCGTGGTCTATCGGGCGCGCCTGCACGCCGACGAGGCGGAGCTCGAGAGTGCGGAGATCGCGCTCCGCAATACCGAGCGCCTATTCGAAAAGAAGGTCGTCTCGGACCAGGAACTCGCTCTGGCCCGGGCCGAGCGCGATCGGGCCATGGCACAGGCCGAGCTGGCGGCAGCGGAGCTCGCCTTCACGGAGATCCGCGCTCCCTTCGACGGCATCGCCGACCGCCAATACCAACAGCGGGGCAGTCTTCTGGAGGAGGGGGACATGCTGACGACCGTCTCCGACAACAGCCTCATGTGGGTCTACTTCAACGTTCCCGAGGCTGACTATCTCTCCTTCAAATCGAGCCCCGACACGAGGGACCCGGGCGATCCGCAAAGGCTCGTGTTCAGGGATGCACGCATCGAACTCCAGCTGGCCGACGGCTCGCTCTTCGATCAGAGGGCAGCGGACGAGATCACCGTCGAATCCACCTTCGACAACGAGGCCGGCAACATTCTGTTCCGCGCCGATTTCCCGAATCCCGATAGGCTGCTGCGCCACGGCCAGACCGGGACGCTCCGGATTCACCAACCGCTGAAAAACGCTCTGGTCATCCCCCAACGCGCAACCTTCGAGATCCTCGACAGGCAGTACATCTGTGTCGTGGGAGAAGACCGCATCGCCCACCAGCGTCCGATCCGCATCGCGTACGAGACCGACGACATCTTCGTCATCGAGAGCGGCCTGGACATCGCAGATCGAATCGTTCTCGACGGCATCCGTCAGGTCCATGACGGTGCGCACGTCGATACCGAGTTTCGCGAGCCGGAAGAGGTGTTCGCGCAGCTGAAGCATCACGCGGAATAAGGCGGCGCCCGGGCCTCTAGGTGTAAAGCCATGTTCGAAAAAGTCTTGACGCGTCCGGCTCTAGCTCTCGTCACCTCGATTCTCATCCTGTTTCTGGGAGTGCTGGGGATCAAGAGCCTGCCCATTGCGCAATTTCCCGACGTTGCACCTCCGACGGTCTACGTCTCCGTGGCGTATCCCGGAGCGAGTGCCAACGTCCTCATCGACTCGGTCATCATCCCGCTGGAGCAATCGATCAACGGAGTTCAGGACATGCGCTACATGGTCTCCGACGCCACGAGCGCTGGTGAGGCGACCATCCGGGTCTACTTCGAGCCGGGGACCGACCCCGACATCAACGTCGTCAACGTCCAGAACCGGGTCAACATCATGTTGAGTCGACTGCCACCCCTGGTGGTCCGGGAGGGCATTCTCGTCAGCCAGGTCGTGCCGAGCATGCTCATGTACCTCAATCTCTACAGCACCGATCCGACCGCCGACCAGAAGGATCTCTTCAACTACGCGAACGTCTACATCATGCCCGTGATCAAGCGGATCAAGGGCATGGGCATCCCGACCAACCTGGGCAACCGCGCCTTCGCGATGCGCATCTGGCTCAACCCTGAACGCATGCGCGCCTCCAGCATCTCGGTCGAAGACGTCATGGAGGCCCTCGCACAACAGAGCATCATCGGGTCCCCGGGCCGTCTCGGGCGGGCCACCGGCATGACCTCACAATCCAAGGAGTACGTCCCGACCTACGTCGGGCGATACAACGAACCGGAACAATACGAGAACATCATCCTGCGCGCGAAGCCCGATGGCGAGATTCTACGGCTCAGGGACGTGTGCGTCCCACCGAAGAAAGACGCAGCGGCCTGGACGCGACTTTCGGGGAGGGGCAGCCAAGATGCGGAACCCAGACCCTCTGCCGCCGGAGGGGAAGAGCGGCACGCCGGAATCGAACTGGGATCGGAGTTCTTCGACATCTACTCGGACGTGGACGGCTACCCCGCGGACTCCATCGTACTCAAGCAGGCTCCTGGCTCCAATGCGGCCGAAGTGATCGAGGAGGTCAAGACGACTCTCGAAGAGCTGGCAAAATCCTTCCCTCCGGGCATGCGATACGAGATCGCCTACGACGTGTCCCGGTTCGTGGACGCCTCGATCGAGAAGGTTCTGCACACCCTGCTCGAAGCGTTCCTGCTCGTCTCGCTGGTGGTCTACCTTTTCCTCGGTGACTTGCGCTCCACGCTGATCCCAACCCTGGCCGTACCCGTCTCCCTGATCGATACCTTCTTCGTTCTGCAGATCTTCGGCTTTTCGATCAATCTCGTCACGCTCTTCGCTCTGGTCCTGGCCATTGGCGTAGTGGTCGACGATGCGATCGTCGTGGTCGAGGCGGTGCATGCAAAGATGAGCGGTGAACACCTGTCTCCCTATCGGGCAAGCATTGAAGTGCTTCGCGAGATCAGCGGCGCAATCGTCGCGATCACGCGGGCCATGAGTGCGGTCTTCGTTCCGGTCACGTTCGTGACGGGCCCAGTCGGCGTCTTCTACCGGCAGTTCGGAGTCGCCATGCCGCAGCGATCATTCTGTCGGGTGTCGTCGCCCTCACCCTCACTCCGGTTCTTTGTGCGATGATCCTGCGGCCGGCCACGCACGGGGACGAAGCCGGCCGGCGTCTCGATTGCGAGCCCGCGCTCCTGGAGGACCTGGGTCCTCGGCCTGCCTGTCATCGCGGGGCTGACATGTCTCGCGTACACGTTGTGGGGGCCCATCGGGCTTCTTCTGATCGTCGCGCCGGCGGCGCAACCTCGCTTCGGCCGTGCAGTCGAAAAGATCCCGGACGGCGTGTAGAGAGTCGAGCCAGACCGGCTACAGCAGCCGCGCTCGGCCGCGCGCCCGTTCTTCGGCTCAGGCCTGTGGCACGCCGATCGCGACCGGGCGCACCGGCGATCCCGCGCCGCCCCTACTTCGCAGCGGCAGAATCATCGTGCACGATGTCCACACCTTGTCGTCCGCCATCGCCTTGAGGTTCGCGTTCTGAATCTGATGGACGCCCGAGACGGACAGATTGTAGTGATGGATTGCGAACGGCAGCCCCGGGGGCGTGCCCTCTGCCGGCGGGGCCTCGCCGGAGATCATGCCCCGGGCCGCGGGGTCGGTGAACGGATTGTCGAGTGCGACCAGCACGACGCGTTTGTCCGCGATGTACTTTGCCGCATCGAACGAGAGTCCGGGCCCCATGGTGTAGTAGATCTTGTCGATGTCCGGATCGGACCAGTTGTCCGACCAGCCGGTGTAGATGTAGAGCACGTCGCCCGGCAGGATGCCGCGCCAGCCGAGGCCCTGGGCCTGGATCATCGCCTCGATGTCCTCCGCGGTGATGAGGGCACCGTCCCCCATCGGCTGCCCGCCGCCAAGATGGGTCCGGGCGTCGAGCAGGACCGCGGTGGTCACGATCGGCGGAACCTTGTCCATTCCGAGCCTGAGCAACGGCGAAGACGGAGCAGGCTTGACCTCCTT
>JAPOLW010000488.1 GCA_029976905.1 bacterium
GCCTCGACGACGACGGCGTCCTCCTGGTGACGCTCAATCGCCCCCACAAGAAGAATGCCTTCAACGACCCCCAATGGGATGGCCTCCGCGACACGCTGAACGAGGCGCGCGAGGACCCACGGGTCGCGGTCGTCGTTCTCACCGGCGCCGGACGGGACTTCTCCGCCGGTCAGGATCTCACGGCGTTCGGCGGCGCCTCCGAGCCGCGTCCGGATGGAAAGCCGTCGGGCTTCTTCGGCTGCGTCGAGGCGGTCTTCGCCTTCGACAAGCCGCTTCTGGGGGCGGGCCGCGGCGTCGCGGTCGGGGGAGGTTGCACCCTCTTGATCGCGTGCGACGTCGTCTATCTGGGTGAGAGCATCCGCATGCGTCTGCCCTTTGCAAGCCTCGGCCTCGTGCCCGAGATTGCGAGCAGCTACACGCTGCAGTCCGCGATCGGACGCCAACGCGCCGCCGAACTCTTCTTTACCGCCGAATGGATCGACGCGGCCCGCGCACTCGAGATGGGCATGGCCGCCCGCGTCCTGCCCGACGACACGTTGCTCGAGACCACCCTCACCAAGGCACGTGAGATGGCGCAGTGGCCCGTCTCCGCCCTGCAGGGCATCAAGCAAACCCTCCTGGTCGCCAACCGGCCGCAGGTCCGGGCCGCCCTCGACGCCGAAGATGCCGGGATGGCTCGTCTGGCCGGTTCGCCCGAGAATGTCGAAGCGATCACGGCGTTCCTCGAAAAGCGCTCGCCGGACTTCAAGCAGTTCCGCAAATAGAGGATCCCATGAAGTTCGGCCTCTACCTGCGCAACATGGGCGACGTCTCCACCCGGGAGATCGTGCGTGACTGCGCACGCGGCGCGGAGGACGCCGGAATCGACGACCTGTGGCTGGCCGACCACATCGCGATTCCCCCGGATGACGCCAAAGGCTCGGGCGGCCGCTACCTCGACCCACTCGCCACGCTCGCCTGGCTCGCCGGGGTGACCGAGCGCATCCACCTCGGCACCGGCGTTCTGGTGCTTCCATACCGCCCGGCGCTCGCGACCGCGAAGTGGGTCGCCACGATCCAGGAACTCTCGGCCGGGCGGATGTTGCTCGGGGTGGGGGTCGGCTGGATGGACGCCGAGTTTCGCGCCGTCGGCATCGCGCGCAAGACCCGGGGCGCCGTCTCGGACGAGACCCTCTCCTTCCTCGCGCAATGCTTCGAGGACGAGATCCCCGAAGCCCACGGACAGCCGTTTCTCTTCCGACCACGCCCGGCGAAGCCGCCGCTCTTCGTGGGCGGCGCCGCGCCGCACGCAACCGCGCGCGCGGTTCGTTTCGGCGGGGGCTGGATGCCCATGGGCGGCCAGCCGGAGACGCTTGCCGGACCCATCGAGGCGTTTCGGAAGGCATCCCGGGAGGCTGGACACCCCGACCCCGAGGTCGTGCCCATCTCCACCTTCGACCTCGAGGACCTCGCGCGTGGTCGCGATCAGGTAGAGGCGTTGGCTTCGATCGGCGCGACCCGCGTCGTGCACGCGGCGCGCTATGCCGATGCCGGCGCCTTCGTACGCAACGCCGACCGACTGGCGCGCCTCCGCGCGGCAGTCACCGGCTGACCCCGACGAGCCGCCACCAGGGCACCGGAGAGCACCCGTCGGCGGCGCGACCGATCGTCCTCAGCCCGCACCCTCCCCATCGTTTTTGCCCGCCGCGATGGGCCATCGGCGTGCGTAGTGAAAGAGGATCTGGTCTTCGCCATACCGATGGGCGGTGCCCACGGGGCACGCATCGCGCACCGCCAGCCAGGGCTCCCATTGCTCGTGCAATCGCGAGGGCTCGACGCGAGCATCGGCGACGGCGCAAGCGTGCTCGAAAGCAACACGACACGGCGCCGCGCACCCCGCGCAGGGCGCGGCCGTGACACCCGCCGTGCCGCCGGGACCGGCGACGTCGACGACGAGGACGGCGCGCACCGCGAACCAGGGTCCGTAGACCGGGTGCGCCAGGAGGTGCCCCGGCGAAAGCGGTGCGAAACCGGCCCGCACGGCGATCTCCTGCATCGGGCGCCGCCGCGGCGGCGCTTCGTGCGCGAACACGACCTCATGGGCGCGCCCGAGCGATCGCGTTACAGAGTCCACCGCCTCCTCGATCCAGCGATCGAGCGGATCGGAGGCCGTCGCAATTTCGTCACGGCGCGCGAGATCCGCGAGGAAGCGGGGCCACATCGCCCGCGTGTTCCCGACCAGGAGGGCCAGGGCATCGCGCCGACGGGACCAGGGAAGGCGCTGCGTTGGCGTGACCGCGTCCTCGTACCACGCCAGGCAAAAGGGATGCGTCAGGTCGAGTCCGACCCCGGCGAGGTCGCGCGCCAGTTCCGCGGCGATCGTGCGCCACTCGAGCCTCTCCCCCATGCCGTGGCTTAGCGCACCCGCCGGGTGCGCCAAAGCCGGGGCCGGGGCGGAAGGTCGACGACCGGTCTCGAAAACCCTGGGTGGCCGTGCGGCCCCTTGCAGTGGTACCTCTCCTCCATGAACCCCACGCGCAAACACGAGACGGCCCCGTGCTTTCGACGAGGGATCTGAAGGCCCGCGTCCGCGAGGCGGTCGACGACCTCGCCCCGACCCTGACGGACGTATCGCACTTCATCCACGCAAACCCCGAACTCGCGTTTCGCGAATACCGGGCCGCGGCGCGGCTGACCGAGACGCTTGCCGCCGAAGGCCTCGCCACCGAGTCGGGGGTCTACGGCCTCGAGACCGCCTTCGCGTCCGAATTCGGATCGGACGGACCGTGCGTCGCCCTGCTCTCCGAATACGACGCTCTGCCCGGAATCGGCCACGCGTGTGGACACAACGTGATCGCGACGGCCTCGCTCGGAGCAGCACTCGCCCTGCACCGCCTGGGCGTCGACCTGCCGGGTCGCGTTCGCCTGCTGGGCACCCCCGCCGAGGAACGAGGCGGCGGCAAGGAACTCATGGCGCGCCGCGGGGCCTTCGACGGCGTCGATGCCGCGATGATGGTCCACCCGGCCGGCGTCGACCTCGCCACCATGCCATCCATCGCGATCGCCGAAGTCGACGTCACCTACCACGGCCGGTCGGCACACGCCTCGGCCGCACCACAGGCGGGCATCAATGCCCTCGATGCCCTCGTGATCGCCTACCAGGCTCTCACGGCGCTGCGCCAGCACATCAAGCATTCCGAGAGAATCCACGGCATCATCACCCATGGAGGGGACGCCTCCAACGTCATCCCCGACCGTGCCGCGGGTGCCTTCGGCGTGCGGGCGGCGAACGACGCGGACCTCGCCCGACTCAAGGCGCGTGCGAACGATTGTTTCGAGGCCGGCGCACGGGCGACCGGGGCCCGCCCCGAAATCACGTGGGGGGAGGTCGACTATCTCGACCTCAACACCTGCTGGCCCCTCGCCGACGCCTACCGGGCCAACGCGGAAGCGCTGGGCCGCTCGTTCTTCCCGCTGGAGAAATTACCGTCGAGTGTCGCGGGCAGCACCGACATGGGCAACGTGAGCTACCGCGTTCCCTCGATCCACACGATGCTGGCCGCGTCGCCGCTGCACGT
>JAPOLW010000489.1 GCA_029976905.1 bacterium
GTCGACGTCGACGTGCCGCCGGGACACGTCGTCGTCGAGGTTCCGGTGTCGCTCACGCCCCAACCGTAGATGGTCTGGCTCAGCCGTCCCCGCCGGGCTGGGCCGCCGCGGTCGGCGGCAGTGGCGCCGGCACGCTCCGGCGCGTGCCGACGAGTTCGAACAGGATCATGCCGACCAACATGCTGGCGACGAAAGCGAAGACGGCCGGGTTGCCGGACGTCAGTGCCACGATCGCGGGTCCGGGGCAGAAACCTCCGAGGCCCCAGCCCACCCCGAAGAGGCCTGCGCCGACGAGCAGGCGCGCGTCGATGTCCGTACGTGCGGGAATGCAGAAGCGGTCCGCGCAGAGAGGCCGTGGCCTTCGACCGATGACCCGGAACAGGCCCGCGTAGGTGGCCAGTGCACCTCCCATGACGAGCGCGAGGCTGGGGTCCCACGCTCCGGTGACGTCGAGGAAGGCGATGACCTTCTCGGGATGGGTCATTCCCGAGAGGCCGAGGCCGAGCGCGAACGACACGCCCGACAGGAAGACACCGATCAAGCCCATCATGGGGCGACTCCTCCTGCGGAATGGACCAGGTAGACCGTGATCGCGCCGGTCACCATGAAGGTCACGGTTGCCAGAAGAGAGCGCAGGGAGAGGCGCCCGATCCCGCAGACCCCGTGTCCGCTCGTGCAACCATTGCCGAGTCTCGTGCCGAAGCCCACGAGGAGCCCCGCCAGGGACACGGTGGCGAGGGAGCCGGGTGCGCGCACATCGAGAGCGGAGGGATCGAGTCCTGCGAGCAGCCCGCCGCCGACGAGCAGACCACCGAGGAAGGCCAGGCGCCAACCGATCTCGCCGGTCACGGGGCGCAGGAGACCGGCCACGATCCCGCTCAGACCTGCGATCCGGCCGACCAGCAGGAGAACGGCGGCCGAAGCCAATCCGACCAGGACGCCTCCGGCGAGCGGAGCGCCCACCGGACGGGTGAGCAGAAAATCCGCCGCGCGGCTCTCCTGCCAGAGCATCGTGCCGCCCATCACCAAAACGAACCAGCCGAAGGCGCGTCGGAGCACTGCGGCCGGGAGATGGCCAGACATGGCCGCGCCCGCGAGCGACCCGATCAGGGAGACGCTCGTCACGGCAAGCGCGATCTGGGAATCGATCGCCACATGGTCGAGGTAGCCGGCGAGTCCCGCGAAGGACTTCATGGCGATGATCAGGAGCGATGTGCCGATTGCGGCATGGATTGGAATCCCGCCGAAGAGAACCAATGCCGGCACGACCAGGAAGCCGCCGCCCGCGCCGACGAGTCCGGTGAACCCGCCGACCAGGAGCCCTTCGACGGCAATCTTCCAGGCGGCGTGCCCACGCGGCGCTTCGGTGGTTCCGGTGGTGCAGACGCCCTCGGGGTCGCGCAGCATCGCCACGGCGGTCACGATCATCATGCCGGCGAAGGACGAGAGCAGAACCCAACCCGGCAAAAACGCAGCGACGCGCCCACCGCCGAACGCGCCGACCATCGCGAAGAGCCCAAAGAGAATTCCCTCTCGCCAGCGCACGTTGCCGCGTCGCGCATGCTGGACCACGCCCACGAGGCTCGTCGTGCCGACGACGAGGAGCGAGGTCGCGATCGCCGGCTTGGCCCCGAGCCCGAGCGCATACACCAGGATCGGCACCGAGAGGATCGAGCCGCCGCCACCGAGCAAGCCGAGGATCACCCCCATCGCGAGGGAGAGGACGAGGCCGATGGTCATCATGATTGCGCTGGATTCGCACGAGGCGTGCCAGCCTTCGGGGAGCGGGGCGGGGCGGCTGACACGCGCACAGGTGGCCGGGCTCCGCCCAGAAGAAGAAGGGTTTTCCGCCCCTTGCTCTCCGGGGTACCCCCGGGCTTGCCCTTCGACGTCCCATTGTGTTTCGATATGTTTGAACAGTATGGGAAAATTGATTGGACACCCTGGGGACGTCGCCCTCCAGGACTTCGAGGGCATCCGGACCCGGGCGCCGGAGATGGAGCCGCTCCTGCGACGGATCCGCCAGGTGTCGCGTTCGGATTCGACCGTGCTGGTCCGGGGAGAGTCCGGGAGCGGCAAGGAACTCGTGGCCCGCGCCATCCACGCCCTGGGGCGCCGGTCGAAGAAGCCCTTCCGGGCGATCAATTGCGCGGCCCTGTCGTCGACCCTGCTCGAGTCCGAGCTTTTTGGGCACGTCCGTGGCGCGTTCACCGGCGCGGTCCGGGATCACGAGGGTATCTTCGCGCAGGCCGACGGCGGCACCCTCTTTCTGGACGAGATCGCCGAGGTGCCGCCCGACATCCAGAGCAAATTGCTCCGTGTCCTCGAGGAGCGCACCTTCGTGCCCCTCGGCGGCACGCGCCCGGTGCACGTCGACGTGCGACTCATCTCCGCAACGCACAAGGCGCTGCGGCGTGAAGTGGCCGAAGGACGGTTTCGCGACGACCTTCGCTATCGCATCCGGGTCGTGCCGCTCTTCCTTCCCCCGCTTCGCCAGCGCTCGGGCGACGTCGAGGCACTGGCGTGGCACTTCGTCGATCACTTCAACGACGCGGGTTACGGCCCTATCGAGACCATGACCGGGGAGACGTTGCGGGCGTTGCTCGCCTACCCGTGGCCGGGGAACGTGCGTGAACTGCGCAATGTCATCGAGCACGGATTCGCGGTCGACGAAGACGGCACCCTCGGCCTCGAGGATCTGACGCCCGAGTTGAGGGGAGAACCGCCCCCGGACGACGAGTGGGCGATGTCGACGTCTCCCCTGGAATCCTCGGAGCGGGCTCGTCTGGTCGATGCGATGCTCAAGCACGACGGCAAGCGGAGCGCGGTCGCCGCAGAGCTCGGCATCAGCCGGACGACCCTGTGGCACCGCCTTCACAAGCACCACCTCGTCTGACGCCGAGACGGAGGGGAGACCGTTCGCTGGAGCCGGACCGGCTTGGCCTCATCGGGCTGTGCAGCTATCAGGGCCCTCATGCCACGGCTCAGTCAGCGAAGTAGGTCGGTCGCCGGGAAGGTTGCTCTCGTCACCGGAGCGGCGAGCGGCATGGGAAGGGCGACGGCGCACCTCTTTGCCGACGAGGGGGCGAAGGTCGCGGTGACCGATCTGGACCCGGGCGCGGTCGAGCGCGTCGTCGCTGAGATCGTAGACGCAGGAGGAGCAGCACAGGGCTGGGTTCTGGACGTCGCGAATGGTGAGCAGATTGCCGCGACGGTGCCGGCGATCGACCAGGCATTGGGTGGGATCGACATCCTGGTCAACAACGCAGGCATCTCCGTCGGCTCGCTGATCGACGCGGACGACTATGAGGCCCATTGGCAACGCGGACTCGACGTCCTGCTCACCGCGCAGGTCCGGCTCGTTCGCGCCTGTTTGCCGATGCTGCGGCGCAGCGGGGAGGGCCGGGTCATCAACATCTCCTCGAGTGAGGGGATCGGCGCGCAGCTCTTTACCGGCCCCTACACTGCGGCAAAGCATGGCGTGGTCGGTCTGACGCGATCGCTCGCCGTCGAACTCGGCAAGACCGGGATCACAGTGAACTGCGTTTGCCCGG
>JAPOLW010000048.1 GCA_029976905.1 bacterium
GGCTGGTCCCGGGACGAGTCGGGGATCGGCGTCCTCGAGATCGACAGCAAGGCTCCCAACGACGCGCGCTACGTCCAATCCGTGCCGGTCTCGCCCGACACCTGGTATCGCATTTCCGGCTGGGGCCGCACCGAGGACGTCGGTCGGGCTCAGATGGGACTGAACCTGTCGGTCATGGGAACGTTCCACAACTCGCGCGACCTCCGCGGAACGATCGGATGGCAGCCTCTCGGCCTGTGGGTCAAGACGGGCAGCCTCGATACAAAGATCCAGATCGCCTGCCGTCTGGGGGGCTACAGTTCCCTCAATACCGGCAAAGGCTGGTGCACCGGCCTCTCCGTGGTGGCGGCCGGACGGCCGCCCGAAAATCGAACGCACGTCTACGGATCGGAGGACACCAGCGCCTCTCTCGGCGATTCGTTCGGCGTGCAGGCGATCGGGCTGCTCGTCGTTCTCGGCATCGTGCTGCTGATCTGGCGCTACGTCCTACCCCCGTCGAAGCAGATCCCCGAATGAGGCTCGCGGTCCTGGCGCTGCTGACGCTCGCGGGAGGACTACTCCGTTTCACCGCGCTCGACTTCGGTCTGCCCGATAAATTCCGCCCCGACGAGGAGTACCTGGTATCCCGAGCGGTCGGGTTCCGGGAGAGCGCCAATCCGAACTTTGCGATCTACCCGGCGGCGCAAATGTACGTGCAGCACGCGACGTTGCGCGCGATTGCCTGGGCCGAGGGAACCAAGGGAGATTTCCGCTCTGCATTTCGGGATTCCGGTTTCGCACGCGCCCACCTCGTCGGTCGCCAACTCTCCGCCGGTTTCGGAACGGCCACCATTCCCGCCCTCTATTGGGCCGCCCTGCCGGCCTACGGCGCTCCAACCGCTCTTGCGAGCGCTGCGATCCTGACCTTCGCGACGATCCACGTGCGCGAATCGAAGTACGCGACGACTGATGCCGCCGCAGTCTTCTGGCTCACTGTGGCCCTGGGCATGATGCTGCGGGTGATCCTACGCGGTCGTCGGACGGACTCCCTGCTGGCGGGCGTCCTGGCCGGTCTCGCGATCGCAACCAAGTATCCCACCGGCGCCATTCTCGCAGGCCTGGCGACGGCTCACATCGGAGCGCGTTTCCGCGAGGGGCGCACCTTGTTTCGCGTCTTCCGGGACATTCGCCCCTACATCGCCCTGGTCGCCACGCTCGCGACCCTCGTGTGCGCGACGCCCTACCTTTTTCTGGATTGGGCGCAGACGATCGGAGACTTCCGGTACCAACGGGGTTTTCTCGAGCAGGGCGTCGGAAACCCCTACGCGGGCTGGGGTTGGGGCTGGATGCTGGGGAGAGCATTCCCCGACGGGCTCGGGCCAATCCTGGCGACCTTCGTTCTCGCCGCCCCGCTCTGGGGTTGCCTGCGGCCACGGATCGGTACGGTGTCGCTTCTGGCCTTTCTCCTCGTGGCCGCCATCGGAATCACCTCCAGCCGCTACACCTTCTATCGCTACGTTCTGGTTCCTCTCCCGGCTCTGGCGATCTTCGGCGGGATGGTCGTCGCCGACATCCGGTCCTTCCTCGGTCGGAGGATGCCTGCGGCCTGGGCCACCATCGCCGTCACCATCGGGCTCACTCTCCTTCTCGTGCCCGCCACGATCCGGGACTACAAGCTCAACCGGCTCCTGGCCCGACGCGACTCGCGTACCGCTGCCCGAACGTGGATCGAAGAGAACATCCCCAGGGGTTCCAAGATCGCGATGGCCCATCGCGGAGTGCCGTATGGAAAACCCCAGCTGAGGGGGTACCGCATCGAAGCCTTCGAGAATGTGGCCGCGGCCAGACGCAACGGGGTCGGATGGGTCCTGAGCGACTCTTCCATTCTCCCGTTCTACTCACCGGAACTGAACCAGGAGCAGCAGGCCGGTCTCGACGACGAAGCAGAACTCGTCTTCGAAGTGGATCCCCGCAAGAAGGGGACTCCCGACCCGGTCTACGACGAGGCCGATGCCTTCTACGTTCCTCTCCGTCACGCTTCGAGCGTCAAGCGTCCCGGACCGCGGATCCGCATCTGGAAAGTGGACCGCGTCCCTGATCCTTCAGGGTAGCTCGGCAAGTTGCCGCTGGACGCGGCGACGGCGGCTTCGATGACGATCGGGCGCATCGGCCGTTCGCTCGAGATAGGTGTGGTAGAGGACCCGGGCCAGTTGACGGGTCGTGGAGACATTCAAAACCAGGGGCTGGTTTCGCCGTGAGCGCGCGAGTAATTCGCGAGCCGCCATGAGAGCCTCGCGGGCCTCCGGGCCATCGATGTCGATCGCAGCCAGGGCGTCGGCAAGGTCGACCAACGGCGCGTCCTCGTGCGATGCGAGAGAGACGGCCGTCGCGAGGGCCGGGACGGCACGCCCATTCCGACCGGCCTGAAACTCCAGGCGGCCGAGCAGGCGCCAGGGTTCGGCCGCGCAGGAGTCGATCACGATCGCATCGCGCAGGAGTTCGATGGCCTGCTCGTCGTCGAACGCACGGCTCTCGCGGAGAGCAACGCGAACCCGACGCGCTACCCCGTCTCTCTGCCAGCGACGCAGACCCACGCCGCCGGCCTCGGCGACCGCCTCCTCCAGGCGGAGACCAAGGCAACGAAACCCCTCGACTTCCGACCATCGTCCGGTTGGTGACAGACGAAACATACGTCCCGTGAGAGGGATCCGACCTTCGGGCATGGGTGGAAAATCGGCCGGCCACGACTCGACCAGGAGCGCTCCCACGGTGTCGTAGCGAGAAGGCCCGACCACCTTCGGCGCACAGAGAAACCGCGGACTCCCGGCCGGGAGCCACCACCCACATGCGCGGACTCCCTGTCCCTCCTCCATTTCGGCGAGTACGACCGCATCGCCCCGTTCCGTAGCGAGAGCGAAGGCCCGGCCGAGTCCGACCCCGACGCCGATGAAGTCGTGACGCCCCAGGAATGTCCCGGGGTCGCGCCGCACGTCGACGAGAGCGAGCAACCAACGGTCGCCAGCGTTGCCAGGGCCACGATTCTGCAGAACCACGGCGTACGGTCCACCTTCGATGGGATCGCGCCACACGGGATCGGCCCCGCCCGGCGGTAGGGACGCAACCACACGCCGTCGACGGATACCGGAATCCAAAGGCGGCGCCGCCACGGCTGGCGGTCCGGACGATGAGCGGCGGAGAGTTCCGGGCGAGGAGGGCGCCGCAGACGCGGAGGGGGTCGAAGAATCGCGCGGCGAAGACGCGGAGGGGCGCAAGGGATCCGGAAGCACGGACGGTGAGGGGGGCGTGCAGGCGAGTGCGAGACTTGCAGCCACGCCCACGAGCGACACGAAGCGGCCAGAAGACGCCACCGCGTCAGTATACGTCACCGACGCCCGATACCGAGCCGACTCGTACCTCGCGCGCTTCCTCCCCCGCGCCCGGCAAACCCGTTCATCGAGCTTGCGCCTGCCGTCCGCGACGAGAAGTTTCGACCCAAGCCGGAAGACCGCCCAAGCGTCGTGCTCCCACCCGACTCGGACGACCGCCCAAACGTCGTGCTCCCACCCGACCCGGACGACCGCCCAAAGGTCGTGCTCCGACTCGACCCGGTAGACCGCTCAAACGTCGTGCTCCGACCCGACCCAGACGGCCGCCCAGGCGCCGTGCTCCGGCTCGACCCGGTAGACCGGCCAGAGATCATCTCCCGCTCGATCGAGGGCGATCTCCGCGTCGAGAAGCTCCCGGAGGAGCGCCGCGAGCTGGCAGGTGAATCGGACGCTGGAAAGGAGGGCCTCCGGGCGACATGCGGTTCCGATCGTCGAGCGAATGTTCGCGGCGCCGAAGGCGCCGGGCTGGTGGCCACCCGGGTGGGCGGGCGCACCACGTCCCGCCCGCCCGCCACCACCGAACGCACCGCCCCCGCACCGTTTCGCGAATCCGTCGCGATCGAACGCCCCGGGCGCGGGCTCGTCACGGATCCCCGGTTGCCCGCCTGCCGACCGGGAGCCCGCGGTGGGCGCGCGTCGTCGCCGATGGCCGCGCGGCCCGGACGCACGGCCTGACGGCCGAGTCGGTCCGGTTCAAGGCCAATGCGACCGCCCACCGGACGAAACGCACGCCCTTCCCGATCCGAGCCTGGAGCCAGGCCACCCCCGCGACCGAATCCCTTCCGGGGCATCGTCGTAAATCCTCCCGGATGCCTGCGGTTGACGTGCTTCATGTCGCGGACACGAACGTCGTAGAAATTCTGCTGCTTGACGTAGACGTTGTTGACGATGCGGGGGCCGCCCCAACCGCCCCACCAGGGCGTGCCGATCCGGGCTCCTCCAAAGCCACCCCACCAGGGGAAGCATGGCTCCCCCCAGCCCAGGGGAACCCAGCCGATGGAGGCACCCACATATCCACCGACTCCGATCGAAACCGAAACCGAACCCACGGAGCCGTAGAATCCAACCAGAGCCGGCGCATACGTGGGGCGTGCGATCACCGTTCCCGGCCCCCAGTACCAATGTTGGTTCAACCGAACCCAACGCCCGTAATGGAAGGGCGCCCATCCCCACGAGGCGTAGTCGAGCCAGGTCCAGCCCCACGGCTCGACCCAGACCCAACGGCCATCCCGGTACGGCGCCCACCCGACTGCGACGGAGGTTGGACGCCAGAGACGCCCATACCCGGTGTGATATTCCCAGACCCCGTGCTCGTCGAGATCCTCGGCGCCGTAGATCTCGGTGCTCACGTACCGGTAACTCTGGGCCCGCTCGATCCGTGCCGTACGTTCGAGATCCCAAAGGTCCAGTTCGTCCTCGGCACCCACCGTCGCGACCAGGGTCGGCGTCGCCGGCGAGTCCATCGCGAACGCGATCGTCGTCGGACCAACCAGGGTTCGACGCGCGTCCCCGAAGTGGGCGACGACTTCCCCGCGTCGGATGCGGAGCGTCGTCTCTCCGTGGGGATCCACATCGACCCGGTAATCGCCGGCGCGCATCAGGACGAAGGCGGCGGCTGGGGTATCCAACTCCACGTGCTGTCGACGGGGCGTGTCGCGAAGACGCAGGATCGCGCTTCCGAAGACGACCCGTACCTGGGTGGCATCCTGTGCGAGTTCGACCAGGTCGATCTGCGTGCCCGAACCCAGGCGTGCATGGGTCCCGGCTGCCAGTTGCAATTCCGCGCGAGCACCCTCGCCCGCGTAGAAGCGGTCTCCCGTCACCAGCGGGGCGTTGACATCGACTCCAATCCACTCCTCTTCCCCGCGAAGCGAGTAGGAGGCTGGTCCCTCCACAAAACCGACCCGCGCCACACC
This sequence comes from bacterium, assembly GCA_029976905.1. Lineage (GTDB taxonomy): Bacteria > Desulfobacterota > Binatia > UBA12015 > UBA12015 > VGTG01. The sequence continues at coordinate 5,282 of JAPOLW010000048.1, forward strand.
GGGCGGATCGGCGGCTCCGGCCTGGCAGGGGGCCACCAGCGACCAGAGGCCGAGAAGGCCCAAAAAGGCTGCAAATCGGCCGTGAATCGAAGATCTGATGTGCGACGGAAACACGTGTCGAGACTCCCTGGAGTCTTGAACACCGCGCCAGGTCGAAGGACTCGAAAAAGATCCCCATTGGGCGGAACTCAACGGGAACCGAGCCACACGATCCGCCCGGACGAGCGGAGTTCGCCCGCGAGGATCGCCGCCGCCGGGCCGGCCCCGACGAAGAGGTCCAATCGGGTCGGGCCGCGAATCGCCGCCCCTCGATCCATCGCAACGACCACGCGCCGCAAGAGCGAGCCATCGGGTAGGGGCGCGGTCAGCAGACCGACGCTCCCGGCCCGCGTCACCCCGGGGTCGGCGGCCACCGAGCGAAAGGGAACCAGCGGCACACCCATCGCCCCCGCAGGCCCCCGATCTCCCGGCATCGTCGTCTCGCGAAAAAAGATGAAGCGCGGATTGGAATGCAGGACCTCCCAGAGATGTTCCGGGTGGGCTCGCAACCAACTCCGAATCGCCGGCGCCGTTGCCTCGCGCGGGGTGAAGACCCCCCGGGAGACGAGCTCGGCGCCAATCGACTGATAGGCACGCCCGTTGTTGCCGGCATATCCGACGCGAACGATTTCGCCGTCGGGAAGCGCGAGCCGCCCCGATCCCTGCACGTGGAGGAAGAAACTCTCGATGGGGTCGTCCAGCCAAAAGAGTTCCAGGCCCTGCCCGGCGAGGGCACCCCGGTCGATCTCCCGACGTGGCGCCCGCCGCCCCTCGACTCCGGCGGGCGGCACCGAATACAGGGGATGCACAAAGCGGGAGCTGCGCGTTCGGCGGGCCGCAAGGATGGGCTCGTAATAGCCCGTGAGAAGAACGTCGGAGGACGATGCCACGCGCGTGCGCGCCGCCAGGGCCGTGGCGATCGTCTCGCCCGCGGTGAGGTCAGCGATCAGGCCATCGAGAAGTCGGCGCCTCCGCGAGGCATCGGTGTCGACGAGTCCATCGCGCGCGTTCCGCAACGCTTCCAGGAGCGAGCTTCGCTCGCCGCCGTCCTCGAAGGAAACGGCGTCGCGTGCGCCCACGGAGGTGGCGAGAGCCAGTGCGAAGGCCGCGACAACTGCCGCGCGGCCGCGGATCGAGCGGGCCACCATCGCAGGCGATGGTAGCGACGACGGTCAACCAGCGCGAGGCGACCAGAAGAGATCGGCCAGGCGTGGCAGGGGGAAGGCCCGCTCGGCGATCAACTCCAGATCGACGCGGGGTTTGATCTCCGGCCAGACGCCCGCCACCGCAAAGGGAATGGAGAGCCGCCCCTTGTCGTCCATGAGCTTCCCCGCAAAGGGAGCAACGGAGACCAAATCGGCGGAAACATCGGAAGCAACCAAAAGGGTGCCGGCAAAGTCGACGTCACCCGAGCCTCCGAGCGAACCGCGACCGGCGACCTCGAAGCCCGGCGCAATCGCGCGCAGCTTCTCGGCTTGCAACGTCGAGTGTCGAATGCGGACCTCGGCGTGGATCTCGTCGAATGGCGTATCGGCCGAAGCCAGAAGCGCCCCCAGGCGGCCCGGCGCCTCAGCCGCGCCGATCCATGGCCCCACGGACTCCGCGACCAGGTTGTTGCCGATCAACGCTCCCGAGACGATCTGCATGTCGCCGCGCCCGGAGACGTTGGCGCTCACCTGCGCCCAGGCAGAGCCTGCGCTCTGCAATCTCCCGTCGAACGAAAGGCCGCCGCGGACCGCATCCCGGACGCCGGTGAAGGCCCGCAGGGGCACCGCGTCGAAGCCGACCTCGGCGAATCGGTACCGCGGCAACGCTCCCTCGCCCCAGGGTCCCGCCGTACCCTTGAACGCCACGTTCTGGGTTGCGGATTCCAGGCCGGCGCGCGCGCTCACGGAGGCCGGACCAGCCTGTCCAAGTCCGGTCAGAGAGGCATCGACGGCGGCCATGCGCACTTCGAGAGGGACCGACGCCGACTGATCGACCATGCGGATCGTCCCATCGGTGATGCGGATCGCCCGGATGGCGCGCCTCGCGGCGGCGGCAAATAGGCTGTCGAGCCGCTCGGGAGACGGGAGCATCGAGTCGATGTTCACGACACCCGACGGCGACCGGACGACGTTGAAGACCGCGTGGTCGAGTTCCAATTCGCCCTCGACGCCGCCGCCGGTCAGGGCGGAGACATCGACGGAGAAGCGGGCCGACCGGGCGACCACGAAGGGCTCCTCCTGGGTCGGGTCGTCGATCGACAGATCTTCGAACTCGATGGCCGGTCCGCCGAAAACCGAAAGCGAGGCCGAGCGTGCCGTCGCCCGGCCTTCGAGTCCCGACTCGAGACCAGCCAGCAAGCCACTTCCGATGCGGTCTCCCGTCGTGCGCCCGGCCAGGACGGCCGCCAGAAGGCCACCGAGGACCAGTGCAAAACTGGCTGCGATCTTCCAGTACGACATGCCCGCAGAACGCTCTTGTACTGCCGCGCCGCGACTGGAAAGTACCAACTCCTCGGCACAGCGCGCACATACGGCGACATGACGTTCGAACCGGGCCTCCTCCGTTTCCGGGAGTAGGCGGTCGATGTAACTCGCGACCAGGAGTTCGTCGGGGTGATCCTCGTAGATCTCCGGGTCCCGAACCCGCGCGGCGGATGTGTCCAGGAAGGCCTCGCGGACCAGAGCCCGCACCTTCTCGAGGTCGCGATCGGGAGCGCCTGCCATCAGAGGTCTCCCTCGTACTGAGTGGTCACGAGCTTGCGGAGTTTCTGGTGCAGTCTCATCTTCCGCACGTACGCGGCATTGGTCGTGATGCCGATCGTGCTGGCGACTTCATCGATGGGAAGTCCCTGAAAATAGAAGAGTTGCACGAACATTTGATCCTTTGGAGGCAGATGTGCGACGAGCTCGCGTACCTTTTCGGCTCTTTGTGCTGCTTCGAATTGTGGTTCTGGGCCGGGCCGGGAATCCGGCCGCGCCTCGCGGACCCGCCAACTCTCTCCACTCTCCGGGTCGTCCAGCGAGATGGCCCGCCCCTCCCGCCGCAGGCGGTCGATGGTGAACCGATTCGCTACGACCCGAAGCCAGCTTGCGAGCGAGCAGCCATTCCGACCCTGATATTGCCGCAGCTTGCGGGCATCCTTGTCGAAAAGGGCCAGGAAGACGTCCTGGCTCAGGTCCTCGATTTCTTCTTTCCTGTATGGACGGCCGAACTGCTGAAAAATAACGGTCACACCGTAGGAAACGATGCCGGAATATTCTTCGACCAGCGTAGTGCGGGCTTCGGGGTCCCCACGGATGCAGCCTTCTAGAAGCTGCGCCGTAGGGTCGGCGACCTTCGCCTTGGGAAGCGCCACGACGCGGCCGGCGCGAGGGGCGGACGCACTCATGAGCTCGAAGTTCCTTGTAGGGGCACCACCGTCAAAGGGCAAGACAAAGCCTTCCCGATTCTCCCCCTCCCGCGCCAGTCGTGCCCGGAAATCATCTCTTTTCGGCCACGTCTGCCAGGGCAGGGGCTGGTCGAATTGGAAAATTGCGACTTTTCTCGCTACGGCTCTCATGATCGCGGGAGGAGGATCGGCGCCCGGTAACCGCCGGATCGTGCAGAATCCGGAATCCCTTATGTAAGGATGGACGTCCGGGAGCGTCCGTTTTCGACATCGTGAGCACAATCGCACTCATTTGCCTGGGAATCCTCGGTCTGGCCTCCCTGCTGGCCGCCGTGTGGGTCTTCGCCTACCGCCTGGGATTCGAGGAGGGGAGGCTCACCATTCCGCTGCGGATGCTCTCGACCATCGCCGAGCACCGTGTCGGCTGCTGCGACGAGGAGCCCGCCCGCACCGTCCGCGACCTCGCCGAACATGTGGGCCTGCCCGAAGCCGAAGCCTGGCGGATGATCGAACGGGCCGAGGCCAATCGCCAGCCCCGCACCCCCGGCTTGCGCTCCGCCTGACGCCCACCACGCCCCCGGAGCCAGAATCCGCAGGATTCTCCAGCCCCAGCCCAGCCCGGGCCCACCCCCGGAGCACCGATCCGCAGGCTCCACGCCCAGCCCAGCGAGCCGGTCCGCTCGAGGCCCCGCCCAGGGAGCCCGGTCACGGGATCCCGGCCCGCCCGAGGCCCCGGGGCGCCCCTCTGCTGGATTTCCGTGCTCACTCCCGCGGACGGCATGGCCCTTTTGTATCTGGGCCCAACGGCCGAAGAATACGTCTGGGATGGGTACCACCAGACAGAATCGGCAGGGGACCCCCGCTCGGCGGGTACGACACACGCGCGCACGCAACCCCCCGGCGGAGAAGTCCGCGGCGGCGTCACGACCCGAGGAGTCGTTCGGCCGGCGTCAGGGCGGGCCTCCCATGGGCATGACCCGGGGGACGCCTGCACGCAAGCAACGCCAGGCGCGCACCCGCGCCTCGGGGGACGTCATTCGGGAAATCGCCGACGACGTCATCGACCTCACCCAAAAGCTCGTGAAGGACCGGACGAGCGTGGCCGACATGAAGCTCATGAATGCGACGCTTCGCGAGATGCGTCGCGCGTTCGAGGTCTTCTCCCGCTACTCGGGGATGCGTAAGGTCTCGACCTTTGGTTCGGCGCGCACGCCTCCGGGATCCCCCCAATACGAACAGGCCCGCGAATTCTCGCGTCGTATGGCGAACGCCGACTTCATGGTGATCACGGGGGCGGGCCCGGGCATCATGCGCGCCTGCAACGAAGGCTCGGGGCGAGAGCGAAGCTTCGGCATCAACATTCGTCTTCCCTTCGAACAGTCCGCCAACGACATCATCGACAAAGACCCGAAGCTGGTCACCTTCAAGTACTTCTTCACCCGAAAGCTGATGTTCGTGAAGGAAGCCGATGCGATCGCGCTCTTCCCCGGTGGCTTCGGAACGCACGACGAGGGCTTCGAATCCCTCACTCTTCTCCAGACCGGGAAATCACGTCCCATGCCGGTCGTCTTCGTAGACGCCCCGGGGGGCACGTACTGGAAGACGTGGAAACGCTACGTGCAACGACATCTACTCGAGGAAGGGCTGATCTCGGAAGCGGACATGCGACTCTTTCGCATCACCGACGACATCGATGTCGCCGTCCGCGAGATCACCCATTTCTACAGCCGCTATCATTCCTCGCGCTACGTCGGCGACCGACTCGTGTTGCGACTCAACGATCCGATCTCCGACCAGACCCTCGCCGAGTTGAACGACGAATTCGGCGACATCGTCGCCCATGGACGAATCCATCGAACACACGCCCTCGCAGCAGAGGCGGACGAACCCGAGATCGCCGATCTGCCACGTCTCGTCTTCCACTCGGCCCAACGTCATTTCGGTCGCCTACGGATGCTCATCGATCACGTGAACGACGCAGAACCTGCAAGCGACGCGTAGCCTACCGGGGAGGCCGCTGTCGTCCGGGCCGTCCCGAAGGACGACCCATCTCGGCATCGCGGACGACCCCTCGCCGCCGACCCGTTACGCCCGACCAAGCCGACCGCCCGGGACGATCAGCTCGACCACGTTGCCGTCGGGATCCCGGACGAAGATCTGACCCACCTCTTCTCCGAACGCGGCCGATTCGATGCCCTGCCTCTCGAGGGCTTCTAGCGTCTGCGCATAATCGGCGACCTGGAACGCAATGTGGGTGGCGATGGGCGAAAGACCCTTGGGGGGCCGGGCGCGATCCAGGCCCGGGATCTCTCCGATGAGATGGACCTGCAAACCTTCTGTCTCGTACCAGACTCCGGGGAATCCGAAATCTGGACGCTCGATCTCCTCCAGACCGAGGACACCTTCGTAGAAGGAACGCGCTCGCTCCAGATCAGTGACCTGGACACTGACGTGATGGACCCGCTTTGCGATCGCCATCGGAACCTCCTAGGGCGTGGATAGCACCCAGGCGCCGTAGCGCTCGTCCGGGGGATCCCATGGGTTGTGCGCCTCGCGAAGATCGGGAGGCCGCGCAAAGGGTTCGCTGGACTCCCGATCGAGACGAGCCAGGGTGCGGGGAGAGGCCACGAGGATTCCCGGCCCCTCGCTGCGGAAGGCACGCACGGAGGCTTCGTCCCGGAGAACGACGATCGGCTCCGCTTGCTCCATGTAGAAGGGAAACAGGGAGGGGACGTGCCAAACGAAGGCGACCCGGCCGGGCGGCAGGCCGGCGGCCGCGTCGCGAAGTGCCAGGGCGAAGGGCTTCTCCGTCCGAAACCGGTCTGCGATCGGGTACTGCAGCGTGAAATACGCACCCAGGAGAAGCACGGACAGCAAAACGGGGACGGCGGCGCTTTCGGTCACGCCGAGGGCCGCCGCGCACGGTTTCGCGAGAACACCCCGCCCACGCCAGACTCCGAGCGCAAGCAACGCCGGCGCCGCCACGGCAAGGACCGCGGCGAACGGAACGTCGACGCCCGACCACCAACCGAGCAGCGGCATTCCCGCAGCCCCGAGGAGGAGAAGAGCCGCGCTCATCGCCAGAGCCGTGCGGGTCCACGAGACGACGTGGCGCGCCCCCGACGGGAGTGGGACTTCGCAGAGGACGCGCGCAACCAGAAGAGCGCAGAAGGGCAGGATCGGGAGGATGTAGTAGGATCGCCTCGATCCCGCCGCCGTGAAAAAGACGAAGATGAGGACGATCGCCGAGACCAGCCAGGTATCCTCCGGCGGTGCGTGACGGCGTTCGCGGATCCAGGTCGCAAGCCCACCAAGAAAGACGAGCGACCACGGAAGCAACAAGAGCGGAAGAGCGAACACATAGGTATACGCGGGCTCGCGATGGTCGTGCGGCGCATAGAACCGACGCACGTTCTCCTGGAACACCATGTACAACCCGCTCTGAGGGTCGCCCGCCAGGGTGGCGGAAACACCACCCCCATCGGCGCGTGTCATCTCGGCCCACACGAACGGGAGCAGATAGACCACGAGCCCGACGACGATCGCCGGAACGACGCGGACACGGAGGTGACGGCGCCAACGCCCAGCAGATGCGAGATGCGGCGCCAGAACGAGAAGCGGGACCACGATCGCGGCCAAACCCTTGGCGTGCGCTCCCAGTGCACAGATCAGAGCAAAGACGAGATAGAAGAAAGCAGTGGCCTCTGCTTCCCGGCAGCGGAACCACGCCACCGCCAGGACGATGGCCGCGAGATTCTCCATGTCTGCCGCCGCCGTGCGGGCCCAGAACAGAAAGCCGTACATCCCGAGGAGAACCCAACCCGCCGTGCGTCCGACCACGGGGTTCCAGACCTCCCGTCCCAATCGTAGCGTCGCTGCCAGGGCGACGAGTCCTGCCAGAGCACTGGGAAGACGTGCGGCCCATTCGTTCATGGTCCCGAGGACACGCCCCGCGACGACGATCGCCCAGTAGCTCAGCAGAGGCTTGTGGAAGTGGCTTTCGCCATTGAGCGTCGGGTGGAGATAATCCGCATACAGGACCATCTCCCGCGCGATCTCGGCGAATCGATCTTCCGAGCCCCGGAGGCCCGGCGCACCGAGCGCGGCGAGCAACAACCCGCCGGCCGCGAGCCAGAACCCGCCGGTGGAGAGGGTTCCCCGTCGTTCCGACCCGCCGTCGAGCATGGTCACGCAAGAGCAGACACACGCCCATGACTCAACCGGAATCTGAATCGCCCCGGGTTCTCCGGAGCCGTTTTTCTCTGAGTCAGGCCGCATCGGCCTGAGCGTTTTGTTCCTCGTAGTACCTGGCCTCGAACTCGGCCGGTGGGATGTCACCGATCGGCTGGAGTAGCCGTCGGGTATTGAACCAATCCACCCATTCCAGGGTCGCGAACTCAACCTGATCGGCGGTGCGCCGCGGAGAGTGCGGGTGGATCACTTCGGTTTTGTACAGTCCGTTCACCGTCTCGGCGAGAGCATTATCATACGAATCGCCCACGCTGCCGACCGATCCCTCGATCCCGGCTTCCGCCAATCGCTCCGTGTATCGAATCGACAAATATTGCGACCCGCGGTCGCTGTGATGAATGAGCGCGTCGCTCTTCCCCTATATATCGTATTTATTTGAAAATTTAGAAAACTTTATAATTATTTTTTTAGATATGCTTTAT
>JAPOLW010000490.1 GCA_029976905.1 bacterium
TTCAGGCCGACGTTGACCCCATCGGGGGACAACGCCTCCTGTACGACCGCGATCGCACCCCGTACGGCTTCCATGAGGCGGCCGTAGGTGGCGGCGTCGAGCGCGCCGGGATCTGCCGTGTGCTGGCGCGGAGAGACCATCAGGTGGCCGTTATTGTACGGATACCGGTTCATCATCACGACATGGTCGCGATCCGCGGCGAGAATCAGATTCTTCCGGTCGTCCCCCGCGCCAGGGAGGTCGCAAAAGATGCACGAACCCGGGGGCGGCTTCTCCCCCACGACGTAGGTCATGCGCCAGGGCGCCCAGAGGACCTTGTCGGACAGGGTTCAGCCCTCCTCGCCGGACCGGGAGACCGCCGATGGGTGCTCTCGGGTCGCCGCGGGTGGCGCTCCAGCGACCGCCGATGGCGCCCCGGTCACCGCGGACTGCGCCTGCGAAACGGAAGCGGCTCGATCCATCTCGGCCCGGCCGCCGCCGGGCTTGCCGTCCACTCGCAGCTTCAGCTCTTTGCCCGCCTTGAAGAAGGGGACCCGTTTGGCGGCCACCCGAACCGTTGCGCCCGTCTTGGGATTGAGACCTTCGCGCGCATTGCGCTGCTTGACCACGAAGCTCCCGAATCCGCGAATCTCGATGCGCTCTCCGCGCGTGAGAGCCTCCGAGAGCGTCTTGAAGACGGAATTGACCAGCGACTCGACATCACGGCGGGGCAGGTTCTGTCTGGCGTCGGCGACGGCCTCGATGAGTTCGCGCTTGGTCATGTTCCCCCCCCCAACGAGCAGGGCCTCACCAGCGAAGCCCTTCGGTTACGAGTGGCAGTCGCCAGAGGAAGAGTTGGGAGTCCCCGCGAGCGAGCACCTCGAGAGCCTCAGCAAAGCGGCGCAACGCCGACCCCCCCGCGTGAACGCCGCCCTCCTCGGAGAGAAGCGCCCGCAACCACCAAGGTCCTCGACTCGGCGAGATTTTTTCGACCACGGGCACGCCCTCGATGGCGGCGCGCTCGGCCGCCACCTTCACGGCCTCGTGTAGACCGCCAAGTTGATCCACCAGCCCCAGATCGTGGGCCTGCTGCCCGGTGAAGATGCGCCCGGACGACACCCGATCCATGACGTCGGGAGCAAGTCCGCGCCCCTGCGCGACCGCGGAGAGAAATTGTTCGTGGACCTGGTCGGCCATCGACTGGAAGATCTCGCGCTCGGCCGCCGACAAGGGTCGGAACGGAGAACCCATGTCCTTTTGCGCTCCGGCCGTGACGACCTCGGCCTGCACGCCGACCTTCCCGAGAAGTCCTTCGAGGTTGGTCAGCTGCAGGATCACGCCGATGGAACCGGTGAGCGTCCCCGGATTGGCGACGACGACGTCGGCGGCACTCGCGACGTAGTAGCCTCCCGAAGCAGCCACCGAGCCAAGAGAGGCCACGACGGGCTTTTGCTCGCGCAGTCGCAGCACCGCGTCGTACATCTCCTGGGAGGGCGCCACGGCTCCCCCCGGAGAATCGATGCGCACGATGACCGCTCCGACCCTCGCATCATCGGCCAGATCTTCGAGCGTCGCCACGAACGTGTCCGAGCCCACGATCTCGCCCCGAAGCGGGACCAGCGCGATGTGGGGCTGCCCCGCCCCTGCGAAGAGGCCCCCGGCCGAGCGCGACGGGAGAAGCGTCAGGCCGAAGGCGACGAGGGCCAGGAGGCCGGCGAACACCGCGAAGAAGCGAACCGCACGACCCACCGGGTGACGAACCATGGCCACCCTTGCCACTCAGCCTTCGGGCTTGTTTTTCTCGCCGGCTGCCGCCCGCTGCAGATCGGTACCCATCACATCCTCGAGAGAGAATCGACCGGCCTTTCCTTCACGAGTCAGGTAGGCGTCCATTTCCGCGCGCTCCTCGGAACGGCGCAGGGCCCGCACCGAAAGACCGACCTTCTTCTCGCGCGGGTCGATGTTGGTGATCTCCGCCTCCAACTCCTGACCCACATGGAAGTGATCTCCAGGACGGTCGATGCGGTCGGGCGAAATCTGGGAGACATGCACCAGCCCCTCGATCCCGTCTTCGAGCTTCACGAAGACGCCGAAGTCGGTCACGCTGGTGATTGGCCCCTTGATCCGGGTACCGATCGGGAAGCGATGTGCGAGATTCTCCCAGGGGTCTCCGGCGAGTTGCTTCACGCCGAGCGAGATTCGCTCGTTGTCGACGTCGACGCCCAGGACGACGGCCTCGATCTCGTCCCCCTTGTTGTACATTTCCGAGGGGTGCTTGATCTTCTTCGTCCAGTGCAGATCGGAAATGTGGACGAGTCCGTCGATGCCATCCTCCACGCCGACGAAGACACCGAAGTCGGTGATGCTCTTCACGACACCCTTGATGCGGGTGCCGATCGGATGGTTGGCCCGCACCATTTCCCACGGGTTCGGTTCGACCTGCTTGAGTCCGAGGGAGATGCGTCGGTTGGTCGGATCGACGTCGAGGACCTGAACCTCGACCTCGGCTCCTACGTCGAGGAGCTTGGACGGGTGCGTGACCCGCTTGGTCCACGACATCTCGGAGACGTGGATCAGCCCCTCGACGCCCTTCTCCAGTTCCACGAAGGCCCCGTAGTCGGTAATGCTCACGACCTTGCCCGAGATGCGCTTGCCATTGGGGTAACGCTCCTCGGCGGTGGTCCACGGATCCGGCAGGATCTGCTTCATGCCGAGGGATACGCGCTCCCGATCCTGGTCGTATTTCAGGACGACGACCTTCAAATGGTCGCCGACGGCGATCACCTCGGACGGATGGGCGATACGCCCCCACGACATGTCGGTGATGTGCAGCAGGCCGTCGATGCCGCCAAGGTCGACGAACGCGCCGTAGTCGGTGATGTTCTTCACGGTCCCTTCGAGGATGATGCCTTCCTCCAGGACGCGCAGGGTCTCTTCCTTGAGTGCCGAACGCTCTTTTTCGAGCACCGCGCGACGGGACACCACGACGTTCCCGCGTGACCGGTTGAACTTCAGGATGGCGAAACGGCCCTTCTGTCCGATGAACCGGTCGAGGTTTCGCGTCGGTCGCAGATCCGCATGCGAACCTGGCAGGAAGGCAGAGACCCCAATGTCGACCTTGAGACCGCCCTTGACCTTGCCCACGATCAGACCCTCGATCGGAACGCCGTCGTTGTAGGCCTGCTCGATGTCGCCCCAGACCTTCACCTGCTCGGCCTTGGTCCGCGAGAGGCTCACGCTTCCGCTGTCGCCCTCACTCGACTCGAAGAAGACGTCGATCTCGTCGCCGACCTGGGCATGGACGGTTCCCTCGCGGTCGCGGAATTCGGCGATCGGGATCTGTCCTTCGGACTTGTACCCGATGTCGACCGTCACGAAGCCATTGGCGATCTGAACGATCTGCCCCCGGACCACTTCTCCCGGCTTGACCAACTTGAGACTCTCCTCGAAGAGCTGGCCAAAGTCCTCCTCCAGGGACGACTGATCGTCGTTCGCACTCGTCATGCAGCGATATCCTCCTACGGGGATGGGCGCAGTACGGCCGGCAAGCCACCGCGTGATGTGG
>JAPOLW010000491.1 GCA_029976905.1 bacterium
GCGGTCATCCTGTCCCCGGGCGAGCCGCCAGAGCCCCCGGAGTTCGGACGCGACCGCCGCTTCCTCGATTTGTGCGAGATCCCCGATCGTCACCAGGCCCAGACGACGCAAGCGCTCCCCGGTCACCGCGCCGACGCCCCAGAGACGCGACAACGGCAGTGGCGCCAGGAAACCAGCGACGTCGCCGGGAGGCACCTCGAGGAGCCCATCGGGCTTCGCGAGATCGCTCGCGATTTTGGCCACGAGCTTCACCGGGGCAATCCCGACCGATACGATCAGGCCCATTTCCTCCCGCACGCGTTGCTTGAGACGCCGACCGACGTCGAGAGCGGTGGCGGCGCGGAGCGCGCGCATGGAAGCGGTGACATCGATGAAGGCTTCGTCGAGCGAGAGCGGTTCGACGTCGGGTGAGAACTCCTCGAAGACCCTGTGGATGCGCCTCGATTCGGCCGCATATTTGGCCATGTCGCCAGCGAGAAAGGTGGCCCCGGGGCAAAGTCGCTGCGCCTCGATGGCGGGCATCGCCGAATGGACGCCGAACCTGCGCGCTTCGTAGGAAGCCGCCGAGACGACTCCCCGCGGCGGACGGCCTCCGACCACCACCGGCCGTCCCCGAAGTTCCGGGCGGTCTCGTTGCTCTACCGACGCATAGAACGCGTCCATGTCGGCGTGCAGGATGACCGGCGATCGAAACGAAGCCACGAAACGAGGCTATCATTGAAGACGCGACCGGGCGCCCACCTCCCGACCTCCCCCGCCCCCCTCTGCCACCGACCCACCCACCCACCGACCCACCGCCGCCCCGCTGCCACCGACCCACCGGCCCCGGCAGATGAAGGCAGTGCCGGCGTCCGCTAGGGTCCTGCGCTCGCGTGCAGACCTTTGCCATCGGACAACGTTGGATCAGTGAGGCGGAACCGGAGCTTGGACTCGGCACGCTGGTCGGCGTCGACGGACGACACGTCGAAATCGCTTTCCGGGCAAGCGGCGAGACGAGGCGCTACGCCGCGGCCTCCGCGCCGATCCGACGAATCCGCTTCAAGGTCGGTGAGCGCATCGAGGGACGCGACGGCACCGCCTTCGCCATCGAGGCCGTCGAAGAGGATGGCCTCCTGAATCTCTACCGCGGTGCGGGAGAGGAGCTCACCGAGGATGAATTGGTCGATACCCTCGCGGCCGGGGGCCCCGAAGACCGACTGCGCCGAGGCCAGGTCGACGATGCCCGCCTTCACGCCCTGCGCATCGAAGGACTGCACCAGCAAAGCCTGGTGCGAGGCTCACCGGTCCGGGGCTTCCTGGGCGGCCGCATCGACCTCATTCCCCACCAGCTCTACATCGCCGCCGAAGTCGCGGCGAGACAGGCCCCGAGGGTTTTGCTCGCCGACGAAGTGGGGCTGGGCAAGACCATCGAGGCCTGTCTCATTCTCCACCGCCACCTCCTCTCCGGACGGGTTGGTCGAGTGCTCATCCTCGTTCCCGAATCGCTGGTCCATCAGTGGTTCGTCGAGCTCGTGCGTCGCTTTCACCTCTGGTTCAAGATCTTCGACCAGGAACGCTGCGACGCAATCCGCGAGGCGACACCCGAGGCGAATCCCTTTCTCGAAGAGCAGCTCATTCTGACGAGTCTCGATTTCCTGAGCCGCAGTCCCGAGGAGGCGCGCGCCGCCGTGACCGCCGACTGGGACATGCTCATCGTCGACGAGGCGCATCGCCTGGCGTGGTCGACCGAGCGACCCAGCGACCAGTATCGCCTCGTCGAGGCGCTCGCTCAGCGCTGCCCGAGTACGATCCTGCTCTCGGGCACCCCCGAGCAGCTCGGCGAAGGTGGCCACTTCGCCCGGCTGCGCCTGCTCGATCCGGCCCGCCACGCCGACCTGGCGACCTTCCAACGCGAAAGCGACGACTTCGCCGAGGTGGCCGACGTGGTCGACGGCCTCCTCGCCGATGATCCGATTCCCGACGCCCTGCGCGAGAAGACGCTCGCGCGAGACCCGGGGGGACGACTCGGAGAGCGCTTCGACGCCGTCGCCCGGGCAGACGAAGGGGCCCGCACGAAGCTCGTCGACGAACTCCTGGACCGGCATGGCACCGGGCGGGTCCTCTTCCGCAATACGCGGGCCGCAATTTCTGGATTCCCCCGACGCCGCCCCCACCTGGTCCCGCTCCCGGGCGGTCGGGAGGGCGCCGACCAGCGCCCCTACGACTACCGCGACGACCCCCGCATCCCCTGGATCCTCGATCTGCTCGACGGCCTCGGTCACGAGAAGGTGCTTCTCATCTGTCACGCCCGGGAGCAGGTGGCCGCACTTCTCGCCGCGATCGCGGCCCGCGCCCAGCTCAAGGTCGCCGAGTTCCACGAGGGATTGTCGCTGGTGCAGCGCGACCGCAATGCGGCGTGGTTTGCCGAACCCGACGGCGCCCGGATGTTGGTTTCGTCGGAAATCGGAAGCGAGGGACGAAACTTCCAGTTCGCGCGTCATCTCGTACTCTTCGACCTTCCCGTGGATCCCGAGCTCCTCGAGCAACGTATCGGACGACTCGACCGGATCGGCCAGAAGGGCGACGTCGAGATCCATGTGCCCTACCTCGCCGGTACCGCACACGAAGTCCTCGCCCGTTGGCACCAGGAAGCTCTCGACGATCTCGGGCACAGTCTCCGCGGCGGTCGCGAGATCCTCGATCGGATCGGAAGCCGTTTGGAAGGTCTTCTGGCCGCGGTTGCCCGCGGCGAGAGCGACGAGACGGCTCGCGACGCCCTCTTCGCCGAAACCCGCACCGATCGCGACGAAATCGACCGACACCTCGAACGCGGTCGGGACCGTCTCCTCGAGCGGAATTCGCTGCGACCAGCACGCGCAGCTGCCGTATCGGCCGCCATCGCGGCCGAGGACGAAGACCCCGCCTTCGAAGCCTATCTGATCCGGCTCCTCGAGCACTTTGGGGTCGAGGTCGAGGAGATCGGCGATCGCACCTATCGCCTCGGCACCGACGCGATGTACGTCGATGCGATCAGTGGACTGCCCGCCAGCGGTCTCACCGGGACCTTCGCCCGCCGTACGGCGCTCGAACGGGAGGACCTCGTCTTCCTGACGCGCGATCACCCTCTGGCGCTCGGTGCCCTCGAGCTTCTGCTCGGCTCCGAGCGGGGAAACAGTGCCTTTGCCCTCTGGGCTGCACCGGAGCCGCGCGGCCTCCTGCTGGACGCGCACTTCGTGATCGAAACGGTAGCTCCGCCGGCGCTCGGCGCCGACCGCTTCCTGCCTCCGACGCCCATCCGTGTGGTGGTCGACCAGGCCGGCCGGGCCGCCAGCCTGACCCGGGAAGACGAGGCGCAGTTCGAAGCCGCGCGCCCCGATGGGCTGCTCGCACGCCCAGAGGTGACCGGACGCGCCCTCCCCGCCATGCTTGAGGCGGACCACCTCCACGCACCGCATGTTGACGTAGCGGTCTACACGAATGTCCGCCGGCAGCTCCTTGTGGGCCGTCACCGGCTCGACGATCGGGTCGCAGTCGTACTGGCCCATCGCCAGCACGATATC
>JAPOLW010000492.1 GCA_029976905.1 bacterium
GCGGGACGGGATGGGCGTCGGCCTCCAGCCAGCGAAGGGTCCACAGCCCTTCGTCGTGTCCGCACGGATCGAGCCAGTTGGCGTGGGCAAGTCCCGGGTCGGCGCGACTGATGACGATGCGCACCGAGCCGTCGGCAGAGTGACGCGCGTGGCGTTGGTTCACGTGCACGCGATGGCGCCGGTAGTCGAAGGACTCGCCCCAGAAGTTGGAGAGGACCAGGCCCCAGTACCGGCAGGCCGGTGGCTGCACGTCGATCACGACGGCATGCCCTTCGGGGAGGTGCCACCAGGCGCTCAGATACCGCATGTCGGCGATGCCGAGAAGCTGCGCCGAGCGTGTCGGCTCGCTCTGGTACACCTCTCCTCTGGCTTCGCGGAAACGTCTCGCATAGTCGAAGAAGGTTCGATTGGTTCCCCGTAGAGCGCGTGTGGTGCGGCGCAAGGCGCTCACGACGAAGTCCGGGTCGATGGGGACGGGAGGATCGTCGGTGATCCGCTCGATCGTCAGATGGGCATGCTCTTCGCTCTCCTTGTTCCAGAACGTCTGGCGCACCATCACCGTGGTGGCGTCGGGAGCCGACTCGATCCAGTTGCCCGTGCGA
This sequence comes from bacterium, assembly GCA_029976905.1. Taxonomy (GTDB): domain Bacteria; phylum Desulfobacterota; class Binatia; order UBA12015; family UBA12015; genus VGTG01. The sequence continues at coordinate 603 of JAPOLW010000492.1, forward strand.
CGCCGTGGTCCGAGGATGACCTCGAAACGACCGTCTGGGTCGCGGTCGAGATCGTCCACGTCGACATAGGCGACCGTTCGTCTTCCCCCCTCGCGCCCGAGCGAGCCGCCGTAGACGGCGATCGTCATGTAGTGCGCGCCGCCGCGTGTTCCGGAAATCCGGTATTCCCAATCGCCGTTCACATAGGCGTTGGTGTGGACGTTGTCGGGGTTGTCCCAGCCACTCTTGAGGGTTTCGTGCAGACTTTCGAAGAAGACCGGCTGCCGCGCGTCGCCTCCTTCCATGATCTGCTCGAGCAGGCCGCGCAGCACGCGCGTCAGGTAGCGGTGTCCTTCGGCCCGGTCGATCGGTCCGCGCGGACCCTCCGAGGACAGAAGATCCTCGCCGGCCGCCGCGAGTTCCTCGCAAAAGATCTTCCAGGCGCGACCCGACACCAGGTCGGAGAGTGGAGAGTTCTCGTCGTCGGTCACGGGTCGTTCCCTACTTCCAGGCCGGCTTTTCGCCGATCACCTTCTTCTCGCGCAGTTTCTCCAACTCCGATTCGCTCAGACCGAGTTCGCCGCCCAGGATTTCTGCGTTGTGTCGTCCGAGGGTCGGCGGTGGCGATCGGTGCCAGGCCGGACCAAGACCCGAGAAGCGCATCGGTAGCGTGGGATAGCGACGTCGGCCGACGACCGGGTGGTCCAGGTCCTGATAGAATCGGCGATGCTCCAGTTGCGGGTTCGGCATGACGAAGTGGGCGTTGACCAGGGGTTCTGCCGGAACGCCCGCGGCCCGGAGCTTCGCAGAGATCGCATCGCTCGACGCCGCGGCGAAGGTCGCGGCGAGGGCGCGGTCGAGGCGATCGTGCGCGCCGTGCCGCCCGGCGGCCTGCCGGAGTTCGTCGCCCTCGGCCCAGGCGGGGTGTCCGAGGACGGCGCGGAGGGCATCCCATTGTTGGTCGTCGTCGATCGCAAGCGCGATGTCGACTTCGTCGGCGCATCGGTAGACGCCCCGGGGGGCGGCGCCGGGTCCACGGTTTCCCGATCGGGAGAGCGTGCGACCGTAGGCCGTGTATTCGAGGATCTGCTCGGCCGCGAGGTTCAATCCCGGCTCGACCAGGGGGACCTCGATCTGCGCCCCCTCCCCGGTGACCGCGCGTGCATCGAGCGCCCGGACGAGGGCGACGAAGGCGTGCAGCGCGCCGATCGGGTCGCAGACGTTCACGATCATGGGAAGATCTTCGTAGCCGGACAGCCACGCGATCCCGCAGGCCTGCTCGACGTTCATCGCAAAGCCGACGCGGTCGCGCCACGGTCCATCGAGGCCCCAACTGGGCATGCGCACCACGATGAGGCGTGGGTTGCGGCGACGCATCTCCTCCGGGGGGAGGCCGAGGTTGGAGAGCACCCGCACCGAAAAGTTCTCGACCACCACATCCGCGCTCTCCACGAGCCGCAGGAAAAGGCTGCGGCCTTCGTCGGAATCCAGCTGTAGGGTGACGTCGCGTTTATCGGTGTTGGCTCCGTGGAAGATCGAGCCGGCCTCCCAGAACGTCCCACCCTTGATCGCGTTCACGAAGCGCATGCCGTCGGGGCGCTGCGTGGATTCGATCTTGACGACGTCCGCGCCCAGCATCGCGAGATGGCTGGTCAGAAAGGGGCCCGCCCAGAAGGCGGTGAGGTCGAGGACGCGGAGTCCCTCGAGGGGCATCGAGGGCCCCGTGGGCGGCAGGGCTTCGCGCGGCCGCGGCGTCGTCGCTCCCCGGTGTTGGTCGAGAGCGGGCGCGTCTGCGGGGGCGGGACCGCGCCGGCCGTCGATGCGGTACGGCACGCACGGTTGCAGGAAGCCGCCGGGGTGCTTCTCGAAGACGCCGCGCGCCGCGAAGTGATCGAGGTGGGCGAGGGTGGCGCCGTTGCCGACCGGAGCGACCGGGATACGCAGGGCACTGGCGCGTTCCACGATCTCCTCGACGGTATGCTCCCGCGTCCAGGCATGGATCTTCGCGTGGATGAAGGGAAGGTCCTTCATGCGGTTGTCGGTGTGATGGTAGCGTGGGTCTTCGGCCAGGTCGGGGCATTCGATGAGGGCGCAGAAGTCCTGCCATTGCTGTGCGGTGACCGTCGCGAAGCCGACCCACCCGTCGCGTGCCGGCTCGATCGAGGGGGTGTCGACGAATTGGGGGAGAGGCGTGCCGAGGAATTGGCCGTTCAGGTCGTGGTACTGGGTACCGCATTGTAGAAGCGCTTCGAACATCGAAACGTCGACGTGTTGCCCGGCGCCCGTATGGCGCGCGTGCGCGCACGCCGTCAGTGCGCCGAAACTCGCATAGGTGCCCGCGACCCATTCGCCGATGCGCCCGCCGACGCCGACCGGGCCACGTTCGGGGAGCCCTCGGCGGGCCATCATTCCGGTGGCCGCTTGCAGCGTCCATTCGGTGGCCGGTCGCAGCGCCCACGGTCCGTCGAGTCCCCAGGCGGAGATCGAGACCAGGGAGAGTGAGGCGTTGTGGTCGGCGAGGATCGGAAAGCCGAGGCCGCGCCGGGCGAGGCCGCCCGGCCCGAAGTTTTCGACGACCAGATCGGCACGGACCGCGCGGTCGAGGAGCGCGGCCCGCCCCCCGGGGGTTTCGAGGTCGAGGACGATCGATTCTTTGCCGGCATGCAGGAACCGGAAGAGAACGCCGTCGGTGCCTTCGGGAATCGGGGCGCCCGATGCGGTCCAGCGCCGCAGCGGGTCTCCTCCGGGCGCTTCGATCTTGAGGACGGTGGCGCCGGCGTCCCGGAGGAGCTTGGTGCAGTAGGCGCCGGCGATCTGGGTGGAGAGATCGAGGACGTAGAGGTCGTCGAGGCCCACCATCGCGGCAATCCTAACGGCCGGCCCGAAGGGCGCCAAACGGCGCGGCCCTCGACGCGGCGGAGGCCCTGTGATGGAGTCC
>JAPOLW010000493.1 GCA_029976905.1 bacterium
GAGCCGCGGTCGGGGCGCATCGCGGTCGGGGCGACCTCGGTGCGCCCCCGAAGGAGAACTCGTGAAGAATTGGAAAACGATCGACTACTTCGCCGACGAAGCACTCGTGTCCGACCCCTACCACTACTACGACGATCTACGAGACGAGTGTCCGGTCCTGCACCTCTCCCATCTCGGCGTGGTGGCGGTCACGGGGTACGACGAGGCGAGTGAGGTCTACCGCCGTACCGACGAGTTCTCGTCCTGCAATTCGGTCGTCGGCCCGTTCGCCGCCTTCCCCGTCCCTCTCGAAGGGGAGGACGTGAGCGCGGTCATCGACCGCCATCGCGACCAGTTGCCCATGCACGAGCACATGGTCACCATGGACCCACCCGACCACACCCGCGAGCGAGCCCTGCTCATGAAGCTGCTCACACCGCGACGGTTGCGCGAAAACGAAGCCTTCATGGAACGTCTCGCCGACCGCCAACTCGACGAGATCCTGCGCACCGGCCGGTGCGAATTCATCCACGCCTACGCACAACCCTTTGCCATGCTGGTGGTCGCCGACGTCCTCGGCGTGCCCGAGTCCGATCACGATCGCTTCCGCGAGGGCTTCGGACTCTCGCGCACACCCGGAAAACTCGGTGACCCGGACGAGGGGGGAGCCGAGAACCTGAACGCCCTGGGCTGGCTCGACGCCTGCTTTACCGCCTACATCGAGGACCGGCGGCGCTCGCCACGCGCGGACGTCCTCACCGACCTGGCGCGCTCGACCTATCCCGACGGCACGACGCCTGACGTCACCTCGATCGTGCGCAGCGCCACCTTCCTCTTCGCGGCCGGCCAGGAGACGACCGCCCGCCTCCTGGCCACGGCGCTCAAGCACCTCGCCGAGCACCCGGCGCTGCAGGACGAATTGCGCGAACACAAGGAGCGCATCCCCGATTTCGTCGAAGAGGCGTTACGCATGGAGAGTCCGGTGAAGACGGACTTCCGGCTGACCCGGCGCACGACCAACGTCTGCGGCGTCGACATCGCCGCCGGCACTCCCGTGATGCTTCTCAACGGCGCCGCCAATCGCGACCCGCGACGCTTCGAGAGCCCGCACGAGTTCCGCATCGACCGCGACAACGCGCAGGCCCACATCGCCTTCGGCCGCGGAGCGCATGCGTGCCCCGGTGGACCGCTCGCACGGGCCGAGGCGCGGGTCAGCCTGGAGCGGATCCTTTACTGCATGCGCAACATCCGCCTCGCCGAGGACCAGCACGGTAGCCCGGGCGCTCGTCGCTTCGCCTACGAGCCCACGTGGCTCCTGCGCGGCCTCTCCGAGCTGCACCTCGAGTTCACGCCGGCCGCAACCTCGGGTTGACCCGAGCCACGGTCGGCCGACCACCGTTTCCACCCGGACGGGCCACGGTCGGCCGAACGCCGTTTCCACCCGGACGGGCCGACCCCACCCTCAAACGAGGTCGTACGGCTCGAGGGTGGGCTCGTGCGTCATCGACCAATAGTCCACCAGGCGCCACGGCATGACCGACATCACGCGGCCGAAGCGGTTGCGGTAGTAGGTCGACATGCCCGGATGGGTCCAGACGAGCTTCTCGTGGCGCTCGTCGACCCGGCGCACGTACTCGCGCTGCACGTCCTCGCGCACGTCGATCGCGCGCACGCCCTGGTCGATCATCTGGGCAATGAGTCCGGTCGCGTAACGCGCCTGGCACTCCGACTGGAAGATCGCGCTGCCCCCGTGGCCGAGACCGGTATTGGGGCCCTGGAGGATGAAAAGGTTGGGAAACCCCGACGTCGTGATCCCCAGATACGCGGTCGGGTTCTCATCTGCCCAGACGTCGGCCAGCCGAATGCCCGCCCGCCCGAGCACGTTCAATCGCGCCGCCATGCGAGTCATCTCGAAGCCGGTCGCGAGGACGAGCACGTCGGCCGCCCGGTGCCGACCGTCGGCGGTCACGATGCCACCTGCATCGATCCGCTCGATCCCATCGGTCACGAGCTCGACGTTGGGCTTCTGGATCGTACGATACCAGCCGTTGTCGAGCAGGATGCGCTTTCCATAGGGCGGGTAGTCGGGCAGGCATTTCCCGATCAGATCCGGGCGCGCGACCAGTTCGGACTCGATGTAGTCCTTCATTTCCTGGCGGTGGCGGTCATTGACACGATTGAGGGAACGCTCGGGGTGCGGCCAGTCGGGGTCCTTCTCGAGAAAACGCAGAAGTCCGTCTCCGTAACGCCACAACATGGTGAAGCGGAACCAGCCGGCGTAGAACGGTACGTTCGCCAGGAGCCACTGGGCGTCCTCGTGGATCGCATCGTGGTAGCGCGGGATCGGCCGCGCCCACTGCGGGCTCCGCTGATAGACCGCAAGCGAGAGGACGTCGTCGACGATCGACGGCGCGATCTGCATCGACGAAGCCCCCGTCCCGACCAGCGCGACGCGCCGCCCGCGCAGGTCGAGATCCTGCGGCCAGCAGGCGGTGTGGAACGCAGGTCCGGCGAACGTTTCCAGGCCGTCGATCCGGGGCTCCTGCGGCAGCCCGAACTGGCCGATCGCGCTGAGCAGGAAGTCGGCCTCGATACGAGACGGGCCCTCGGGCCCCGCGAGTTCCACGATCCATCGCGCCGCCGCCTCGTCCCATCGGGCCTCGGTCACGGTGGTCGCGAAGCGGATGTGCTCGCGCACCCCGAACTCGTCGGCACAGCGCTCGAGGTAGTCGTGGATCTGGGTGCCCGGCGAGAAGTACCGGCTCCACGGGTAGCGGCTTCCGAAGGAGTACGAATAGGCGTGGTTGGGCGTGTCGACCGCGCAACCGGGGTAGCGATTCTCCCACCAGGTCCCGCCGACGGCCTCGTTGCGCTCCACGACGAGGTAGGGAATTCCGAGCTGCCCCAGACGGGCGCCCAGCAGGATGCCGCTCGCCCCGGCGCCCACGATCAAGGCGGTCCGCTCCGATGCCGCCGGCGGGCGGCCGTGCGCCCATTGCACCGCCCGCGAGGCGAGACCCATTTCTTCGCGCATCATCGGCGCATACTCGGGTGGAACCCGCTCGCCCAGACACGCACTCATCATCTCGACCATGCGTTCGTCGCCCGGGTCCACGACGGCGGCGGCCGCGTCGGGACGGGAGAGCAGGTCGAGCGCCGCCGCGCGGATTTCCGCGCGGACCGCCGCGGACAGACCGGCGTCCTCGGCGGCGATCAGGTGAACGTCGCGCTCGGGCCGGTAGGGAGCGCGCAACCAACGCGGGTCGCCGCTCAGATGGAAGACCACCATGAGCAGACAGCGCAGGTCCGCGGCGTCGAGCGCGGCGTGGAGTCGGGCGGGATTCATGGCGGGAGATCAGAGAATCTCGACGATTGCGCGCTCGAGCGGATTCACGTTCACCTCGCGCAGGGCCGGCAACAAGCGGTCGTGGGGCAGACCGGCGAGAAAGCCGTCGATCAAGCGATGAAAGTTGGAGATGTGGCCCTCGGCCTTCTCGGACAGCCGCATGTAATCGAATCCGCGCGCGCGCAGGCCCCGTT
>JAPOLW010000494.1 GCA_029976905.1 bacterium
TGGTTGAAGAGGATGCCCGACGAGCAGTGCATGCCGTAGCTCTCGCGGTAATTGACCGTGATGTAGTGACCGTAGACCTTGGCCACCCCGTAGGGGCTGCGCGGATGGAAGGGCGTGCCCTCGGTTTGCGGAACCTCGCGGACCTTCCCGAACATCTCGCTCGACGACGCCTGATAGAAGCGGATCTCGGGGTTGGCGACCCGGATTGCCTCGAGGATACGGGTCACACCGACCGCATCGAATTCCGTCGTGAGGACGGGTTGCGACCACGACGTCGGCACAAAAGACATCGCCGCGAGGTTGTAGACCTCCTGTGGCTCGACCCGCTTGATCACGTCGAGAAGCGAATACTGGTCGAGCAGGTCCGCCTGCTCGAGTTGAATGCGGTCGCGAATCTGCTCGATGCGGGAGAAATTCTCCGTACTCGAACGCCGCACCGTGCCGGCGACCCGGTAGCCCTGTTCGAGGAGGAACTCCGCGAGGTAGGAGCCGTCCTGGCCCGTGATTCCCGTGATGAGGGCGACCCGTTGCGACATCGTCCGACCTTCCTACGATCTCGCCCGATCCCAGGCAACCCAACGTCGGCCCGGGCTCACCCCCCGGGCGCCGTCCCGGGTCGATCCCGCACCCCGGCCGCGAAGGCATGCGCCCACACCGCGGCGATGGTGAAATACAGCGGCCAGGCCACGCAGAGGAAGACGAATTGGGAGCGTGCATGGCGCGCGCACCACACCAGCGCCCGCGCCGTCCGACCAAAGGGAAGCGCAGCCGCCAACCAGGGACGGCGGACGATCGCCTGCCCGGGAAGCCCACCCAGGCGACGGGCCCGTCCCGACGCATGACCGAGCACGCGCGCGTAGCGCAGGAGATCGACCCACCCGGAGGACGTCTGATGACGAATGCGCATCCGGGGGTCGAATTGCATCCGCTCGCCGGCCTGCCAGACCGCCCAGTCGAGCAGCCAGTCCTCGGACGCGCGGGTATCGGGAAAACCACCGTGGCGCTCGAAAACCTCCCGCGAGAAGGCCACGCACGCCGACGGAATCTGCCAGGTCGCGCGCGCCGGGACACCCGGGAGCGACTCCTTGAATTCCAGCAGATGCCGCAGACGCGCCGAGACCGAGGGCGCCTCGGGCAAGGCGATGGCCGCCCCGGCGACGGCCGCCCCGGCATCGAGCGCGATGACCGCGCGTGCCAGGAGATCGGGATGGGCCACGCAATCGGCGTCGAGAAAAAGCAAGCGGGCGGCGCGGGCGCGACGGGCTCCAAGATTTCTCGCCGAACCCGGATAGAGGCGTTCGCTGGAACGGATGCAGTGCAGGTCGAGGCGGCCACCGGCATCGCGGGCGAAGGGACGCGACACCCGCTCGGTCGCGTCGTCGGGCGAACTATCGACGAGGAGGACCTCGAAGTGTGGGGGCTCGCGTTGCACGCAGAGCGAGGCGAGACAATCGCCGATCGTGCCGGCCGCGCCGTAGGCCGGAATCACCACCGAGAGCACCGGATCCGCGTCGCCGCTCAATAGATGGCTCCGAAGTCGGGCCCGTTCGCCGTCGGCGTCGGGAAGGCGTTGTTGAACTGCGCGAACGGAGACTGGCCAAAGGTCCCGAGACCGACCAGCGAGAAGCGGAAGCGAAACTCGAGCTCGTCGGGATTGACGCGATCCACGAGCGCGGCGTCGAAGACCCAGCAGTCACAGCCAGAGATCACGCGGAACCCGGCCCAGTTCTCGAGGAAGCGCCCCGACTCTCCATCGAAGCGTCCGAGGTAGGAGACCGCGAGGTAATTGGTGATGCGTAGGGTGGTGGCGAGGTTCAGGTTTTCCACCGCTCCGTTGGTGTTGAATTGATAGAAGACCGAGGCGGAGTGGGCGGGCCGCAGTTGCGCCTGGAAGAGATCCCCCTCCCCTTCGATGGGCCGAGGGTCGAAGATGTTGGCGCCGACGTTGGCGAAGATGAATTTATTGTCCACCGGACTGTAGACCGCCCGACTCGTGAGGCCCGCCCACCCGACAGGGGTGAGTCGGGCGAACATGTCGATCCCGGAGAAGTTGCTCGTTCTTTCGAGATCCTCGGTCGAGACCGAGATCGGTCGCGAGATCGAGTAGCTCTGCTGGATCTGGACCCGCCCGAGTTCGCGAACGCGTGACGGGCGGGCGCCGGCGAGCAGCGGCGGCGTGAGCGGTCCGTAGGGATTCTCGCCGATCAGTGTATCGGCGTAGCCCTGACGCTCCAGCGGAGGCGCCTCCTCCCGCTCTTCCGCGCCGAATTTTCCGAGCAGACGCGTGAGGAATCCATAGGTGACCAGGTTGCGTGCGTTGATGCGATCGATGAAGCCGTCGTACAGGGGCAGGTCGTCCTGGTTCACGAAGGGGATGTAGAGGTAGCTCACGAAGGGCTCGATGGTGTGTTTGAGCTTGCGCAGATCGCCCTGGTCGACCTGAAAGACCCGTGAGACCTCGGAACGGAAGTTCCCTTCGGCTTGAAGGATTTCGCGATGCTGGAAGCGGTCGACCGTACGCGTCGGCAACGTTCCATCGGGGCGCTCGAATCCGTCGACGATGTCGTTGTTTACGAGGTAGTAGAGCGTCTCGCGCAGGGTGAGTCGCGCGGAACCGAAGCCATACTCTCCAAGACGATAGGGCAGAGTGACTTGCGGCGCGATGTCCAAACGCGGCCCGGAAGAGAGTTCGTCGCGATAGTAATACACCGCCTGCGTATTGACTTGCGCGGTGAGGAGATCGAAGAAGCGCTCCCGGAGACGCAGCGTGATATTGGGCACCGGTTGGGGGACCCGGCTCTGCTCCTGAATGAGATCCTGATACCAGCGCGCCTCGGCCTTGAACTCTCCCCACGGCCCCACCTTCACCAGGCCGACGTCCGACGTCGTATAGCGAATCGTATTCAGGAAGAGATTGGTCGCCGGAATGTAGGAGAGCGTGTTCATGTCGCGCAGGAAGAGATTGTCGCTCACGTAGAAGGGACGCGCGTAGACCCGACTTTCCCAGGGGCCGGGTTGCTGGTGGTACCCGATCACGCTCCAGCGGTTTTCCGGAATCGAGGGGTCCGCCAACTCGCCCTCGGGATCGATTTCTTCGAGCGAGCGATCCTGGCCGATGGCCTCGTTGAAGTAGCTCGCCGTGATTCGCCCGCCCGATGCGGGGCCGAGCACGTAGCGATAGTCGGCAAGGATTCCCAGGCGCGCTCGCGTCTCGATGTCGAGAGAAAGCGTGAGATCACTGCTCTTGTCCACGGCCCAATAGTAGGGCTGCACGTATTGGAAGCCGCGACGATTCGAGATCCCGAAGCGCGGGAAAAGGAATCCACTCTGCCGATCCCGGCGGATGGGAAAGAGGCCGTAGGGGAGGTAGAGGATCGGGACGTCCTTGACCTTGAATGCCCCGCCACGCACCTCGCCCCAACCTCCGAGCGCCAGATCGATCTGATCCCCCTCGATGCTCCAGTCGGGGGCCCCGTCGGAGCAGAGGCACGTCGTGAACTCGCCGTCCCAGATCCGAT
>JAPOLW010000495.1 GCA_029976905.1 bacterium
TCTGGCCGAAATTACGCCCCCGGCGCATCTGAATCCGTACGACGGACCGATGCGCGTGGCCGCACGGCTCCTCGAGTGCCATGGCGACATCCCCAAAAGTATCTCCTGGATGGAGTACTTTACGCACGAGGGCAAACGCTACCTCGCCTATCCTCCCATGGCGTCGCTGCTTCTGGTGCCCTATGCGGCGCTGGGCGGGGATGCACTCGGGCAGGCCGTCTTCAACTCGGGACTGATTCTCGGGACGAGCTTTCTCCTCTTCCGGGTGTTCGCTGCGGTGCCCACGCTGCGACCACTGGGGTTGGTCGCGGCGGTGCTCTACGTCGTGGGGACGCCGGTGCTCTCGAGCGCGCGGGTCGGAAGTGTCTGGCTCTTGATGCACAGCGAGGGGAACTTTTTCCTGACACTCGCCCTGTGGCTCGCGGTGGCACGCAGGAGTTTCGGCTGGGCGGGCTGTGCCTTCATGGTCGCCGCGCAGGTCCGCTATGCGATCTTGATGGCGGGGCCCGTCTTCGCGATTCTCGCCCTCCTGCAGACAGGGAGTTGGCGGCTTGGGGGGAGGTCGATTCTCCGTTTCGCAATCGGCTGCCTGCCGTCCGGTCTTCTCGTCCTCGGCTACAATTTCGCGTTCTTCGGCGACCCCTTCTTCTCCTCGTACCTTGCGACATGGGCGCAGTGGGGCCAGCCGCCGATGCGCTTCTCCACCGATTACGTCTGGCGGAATCTCGTTTTCTATACGACGGCGATGCCGGTGTGGACCGAGGCGTGGCCTCATCTGGTCTTCCCCTCGGGGGGGCAGACGATCTTCGTGATGAGTCCGTTCTTCCTCGGTGCGCTCGTGCCCCGGTGGCAAAGCGCGCTCGTGCGCGCCGCCGTTCCGGGAGTCCTCCTGATGTTTGCGTTCTACCTCAGCTACTCGTTTCAGGGATCGACGCAGTTCGGCTCCCGGTACATGCAAGACCTCTACCCTCTGCTTTTCCCGGTGGCTTTGTCCGCCTTCGGCCGACCCGCGTCGCTCTGGCGCTGGCTTCTTGGCGCCGGTGCGGCGGTAGGGGTCTTCGTGAATGTCTTCGGAACGCTCACCGCGATACCCTGATCCGGCCGAACGCGACGGAATCGGGCCGCGATCCGGCGCAGTGCTCCGGTCCGAACATCGTGGTCGGATCGGTGGTGCACGACCCCGGCCGTAGCGACCACGGTGGTCGAGGCGCCCCGGCGTCAGCCGAGGCCGCGACTGTCCATCCGGATCTGTAGGTAGCTTCGGTCGTGGAACTGGGCATGGTGCAATTCGTTTGCGAGGTGGCGCAGAATCCGAAGCCCAACGTCCTCGGGGGTCGGTATGCCCGACGAGTCGATCTCCCGAAGGTGCTCTTCGAGGTTGGCTGCGCCGGGCCCGCTCGCAAACTCGATTTCGACCGAGCCCTCGGCCTCGCGGCACCGCACGATGATGGGCATTGGGCCCCGACCCTCGACGAGCATCTCCTTTTCGATGAGGAAGAGCAGCGCTTCCTCTGCCGCGAGTTGGAGGCGGTCGTGGGCCGGGACGTCCCAGCCCATTTCCGTCGCCTTTGTGCGGATGATCTCCTGAAGCTGCGGAAGAGCCTTCGTGCTCGGCACGAGTCGGGTGGTCAGGGCCGAACGATTCTTCAGGCCGATGAGGAGGGTGAGGAAGATCGCGACGAGTCCGCCCGAGGTCATGCCGTTGTCGACGAGCGTGCGCACCACCGACGGCAGATGATCGGGGAAGATGAGCTGCTGCTGGAAGCCCATGCCGATCCAGAACGAAAGACAGACGACCAGGCCATTCTCGTAGGAGAGGCCCCCTTCGGACACGAGTCGCAGGCCGTGTGCGAAGACCAGGACGACGAGGATCAATACGTACGCGCCGCTCACCGGGTCCGGGACTCCCTGGAGCAGAGCCGACAATTTGGGCGAGAAAGCGAGTGCGACGAGGACGGCCCCTCCGTAGATCCCGACGCGGCGGGCCGCGACGCCGGTCAACTCCACGACGGAGATACTCGTCGAGTACGTCGTATTGGGAAGCGTGCCCAGAAGTCCGGAGAGAAGATTACCGAGTCCGTCCGCATAGAGCGCTCCCTGAACCGAACGGAAGTCGACCGGATGCTCCGTTCTTGCCGAAACGCGTTGGATCGCAATGCCGTCGCCATAGGTCTCGATGGCTCCAATCAACGTCACGACGACGAAGGAGGGCAGCAGGAGCCAGAAACGCTGATCGAAGGAAAGATCGAACCCCGGCCACGCTGCGCTGGGCAACCCGAACCACGGGGCTTCGATGACCGGCGTCAGATCCATCAGGCCATAGAAGCCCGCCACCATGCAGCCACTGACGATTCCGATGAGCGGGGCCCACAGGCGCAGCTTGGCTCCCCCGAAGAGGGAGATGACGAGAACGACCGTGAAGGTCGCAAAGGCGGTGATGGGTCCAGCCCAGGAGGTTGGGTCGAAACCTTCGGGAACGGTGGCGAGCATCTTGAAACAGATGTCGAAGACCGCCACCGCGATCAGCATGACGACCGTGCCGCCGACCGTCGGCGTGATGACGCGTCGCAGCCAGGAGAGTCGGGCGGCAAGAAGGAATTCGATCGCCGAGGATACGACGACGAGCGTCGCGAGCAGGGCGAGACCTCCGAGTTCCACGGCCGTCGTCGCAACGGCCAGAAAGGCGCCCGAGGTGCCCATGAAGAGGAGATAGCCCGAACCAATCGGCCCGATCGGGCGCGACTGCACGATCGTCGTGACTCCGCTGACCGCAAGCGCACCGAAGATCGCCCACGCCGTCAGCTCGGCCGCCCCTCCCGCCGCGCGCACGACGATGACCGGCACCAGGACGATCCCGGCGACCACGATGGCGACCGTCTGGAGGCCCAGGGCCGCGGACAGCCCGTGCGATGGTTTCTCGTTTACGTCGTAACGAACGCCGGACATGACTGGACCTCTCTGGTGTGCCTACGCCTGGCTCCGGTGTGAGCGTCGGCGAAAAGGGGCGCCTTGCTCTCGGGGCGGGGGCGGATCTTGGAATCGGCAGGGATGCTCTGGAATTGCCGTGGAGAGCGGGGGGGCGCGATGTCTTCGCCGAAGGTCATGCGTGTTTGACGAATCTCGCGATGCCGCGCGTCCGCGCCCCGGACGAACCCGGGAACCCCGTCGTCCAGCATGGCTTTGCCGGGTCATCCAGATCCATTCCACCGCGCCTCGAGCGACAGGAAGAAGTTAATGCACCTTTCGACCCCAACGTCGAGTCGCAGCCGGGGCCGCGCTGGTTGCCCGATCGCGGTTCAGGTTTGCCCATCCGGATTGGGTTCGAGGAGTTCGATCCTGTTTCCGAACGGGTCGTCCACGTAGACACGAACGAATCCTGCCCCCGGTTGGTCCTCGGTGATCGGATGGCCGGCGCTCCGGAGCGTTTGCACGATCTCGCCAAGCCCTTCGACGAGGAGGGCCGGGTGTGCCTTGCGGGCCGGCCGGAATCC
>JAPOLW010000496.1 GCA_029976905.1 bacterium
AGGCAATCCAGTACTTGTCGGCGTAGGCATCTCCCATGAGCGAAACGGTTTCGGCATCGCTGATGCGTTCTGCCTCGCCGAAGAGGTACGGGCCGTCCTCTTCTCCCACCCAGATGTGCAGCGGGCTCCCCTTCGCGATGCGCCGGGCCTTCCAACTCTCGGGCGAGGTACTGGTGTAGAGGAAGTCACTCTCTCCGTCGTACCAGAACCAGATCGGGGCCACGTCGCTGCGGGAACCATCCTTGCGGTCGGTCGCCGTGTAGATGAGGTCGGATTCGACCAGGGCCTCCCGCACGCCGGCGGGGAGCTCCGCCCGCGCGTCGACCACGGCCAGAAGCCCCGCGGTCACGACCCCCGCCCAGACACCCAGTGCTCGTCGCATGCGCCTACGGTACTGCCGACGGGCCAGGATGTACAGATGCGCCCGCAGGGCCGGCCTCCCCCGGCCGAAGCCCTGGACCCTCGTCCTTGAACGCTTCCCGGAGCGAGCGTAGAACCAGGGGCATGACCCAACTGGAAAGTGCTCGACGTAGCGAGATCACCCCGGAGATGCGCCGCGTCGCCGAGCGCGAAGGCGTGCCCGGGACCGTCATCCTGGCCGAGGTCTCCCGCGGCCGCCTGGTCATCCCGGCCAACGTCCACCACCTCGCAGGGAGCGCCGGCCAGCCGCCGCGGGAAACGCCGACCGATGGCCCCGGCGGTGCCGTGGCGGGACACCCCGGTGCGCGCGAGCGTGCGCGGCTCTGGGTGAACCAGACCGCCGCCCAGAGGCAGCAAGAACTCGAGGACGAAACCTCCCTGCGTGGGCAGGCCGCCCCCAAGCGCCTCGATCCAATCGGAATCGGCCGCAAGGTGACGACGAAGATCAACGCCAACATCGGTGCCTCGCCGGTTTCGAGCAATACCGACGAAGAAGTCGAGAAGCTCCGTTGGGCCCAGCGCTTCGGCGCCGACACGCTCATGGACCTCTCCACCGGAGGCGACCTCACCGCCTGCCGTCAGGCGATCATCGACCACAGCACGATCCCGATCGGCACGGTGCCGATCTACAGCATGATTCTCGGCCGCTCGATCGAGGAACTGACCCACGACATGATCCTGGCCGAGATCGAGCGCCAGGCCCGGCAGGGGGTCGACTACTTCACCATCCACGCAGGACTGCTGCGCGAACATCTGCCCCTGGTCCGGCCGCGCGTCACCGGAATCGTCTCGCGCGGCGGCTCGCTCCTCGGGAAGTGGATGATTCACCATGGTCGTCAAAACCCGATGTACGAACTCTTCGACGAGATCAGTGCCATCATGCGCGAGTACGACGTGACCTATTCGCTCGGGGACGGCCTGCGGCCCGGGTGCCTGGCCGATGCGTCCGATGGCGCGCAACTCGCCGAACTCCACACCCTGGGAGAGTTGGTCCACCGCGCCCGCGACGCTGGCGTACAGGTCATGGTGGAAGGGCCCGGACACGTTCCCATGGATCAGATCGGCTTCAACATGCGGCTCCAGCAGCGCGTGTGCGACGATGCCCCGTTCTACGTGCTCGGCCCCCTGGTGACCGACGTCTTTCCTGGATACGACCACATCACCAGTGCGATCGGCGCCACCGAAGCGGCGCGTCACGGGGCCGCCATGCTCTGTTACGTCACGCCGAAGGAACACGTCGGACTCCCGCGTCCGCAGGACGTCAAGGACGGATGCATCGCCTACAAGATCGCCGCGCACGCGGGCGACATCGCGCGCGGCATCGACGGTGCGCGCGACTGGGACGACGACCTCTCCCGCGCGCGCGCGGCGCTGAACTGGCCCCGCCAGTTTGAACTCGCCTTCGACGGCGAGACCGCCCGGGCCCTGCACGACGAGGATCTCGAGGTCGATACCGACTTCTGCGCCATGTGCGGGCACGACTGGTGCAGCATGCGGATCTCGAAGGAGATCAACGACTTCACCAGTGGCAAGGACCCGGAATTCCAGCCCCAGCGTCGCGCCATGAAGAGCCCGGGGCCAGGCGACGAGGGCCGTGAACTACTCGCCCGCCGCGGCTCGGATCTGCCCACGGTCGGAGACAAGCACGCCTGCCATAGCGACATCGCTCCCGAGCGCAGCGCGGCCGAAACCGTACAGACCGACTTCGTGCCCGCGCGCTGACCGACGAGCAGAATCGCCGACCCGTCAGGCGTCGATGTCGACGTCACGCCCAATGGCCTGACGAGCGATCCCCGGGGGAAAGCCGCGTCCGACCAGAAGGCGCAGCGCCTTCTCGCGCAACCGCGGGTCGTCGCCGAGCCCCTCGGGATACCGGCGCGCGAGCAGCGCACGGGCCCGGTCCAGATCCCCTTCCCCCGAGTCACGCAGAGCGCCGCTTGCGAATTCTGCGGGAACCCCGCGTCGCGCGAGCGTCCGGGCGACCCGGCGGCTTCCGAGATTTCTGCGCTCGGCATCGCGCACGATCCCATCGGCCACCGCCGCCTCGTCGAGGTATCCAAGCTCCCGCAACCGCGCGAGCGTCGCCTCGATCACTTCGCCCGCGTACTCCCGCTGCCCGAGAAAGCCTTCGATCTCGCTCGCCGTCCGTGGCTGACGAGCCAGAGAGCGGACGGCGCTCGCGAAGGCACGCTTTCTCTGGGCTTCGCCATCACCGACGCGGCCCGGGGCCGGCCCTCCGTCACGCCACCTCCTCACCGCACCCTGGATACCAGATCCGCGGCGACCCTCTCCACGGGCCCGCAACCGCCCCATCGCGCCGGGTGCGTCGCGCCCCCGTCGCGCGTCTCAAAAACGGCGGACGAGGCGCGGCGCGCTAGCCGGGGTCTCGTGGACGAGGGGCGAGGCGGTCGTCGGACTCCCCGGCGTCGGCACGACGGTTGCTCTCCCAGCGGGCGCTTCTTCTGGCTTGGCGTCGAAGTTGTCCCAGCGCCCGTCCGAGGTTGAACGGATCCCCCGCACCTGCAAGGCAAAATCATCCGGATTCGTCGCCTGCGAGAGCGCCTCTTCGTAGGAGATGAGATCGCTGCGGTACAGGCCCATCAGCGACTGATCGAAGGTCTGGGTGCCATACGACACGTTGCCCTTCGCGATGGCGTCGGTCAGTTCGCGCGGGCTGCGCTCGGGGTCCTTGATGATGTCGCGCACGAGGGCGGTGTTCACCATGATCTCCACCGCCGGAACGAGGCCCTTTCCATCGGCGCGCGGAACGAGACGCTGGCTGATGATTCCCTTGAGTACCGACGAGAGCACGATGCGGATCTGCTCGCGCTGGTGGTCGGGAAACGCCTGGATGATGCGGGTGACGGTCTCGGGCGCATCGAGGGTGTGCAGGGTGCTCATCACCAGATGTCCGGTTTCTGCCGAGAGGATCGCTGTCTCGATCGTCTCGAGGTCCCGCATTTCGCCGACGAGGATGACATCGGGATCCTGCCGCAAGGCCCCCTTCAACCCGGAAGCGAAGCTCGTGACATCGACGCCGACTTCGCGTTGGCTGATGATCGATTGCCG
>JAPOLW010000497.1 GCA_029976905.1 bacterium
GCTTCAACGCCGGGGAGGGGGCCTTCGGGCCCGGTTGCCGGGCGAATGCCACCGTGGGC
The DNA here is from genome assembly GCA_029976905.1 of bacterium. Lineage (GTDB taxonomy): Bacteria > Desulfobacterota > Binatia > UBA12015 > UBA12015 > VGTG01. Next base: position 60 of record JAPOLW010000497.1, read on the forward strand.
CGGGCCCTTCGCCTCATCCTCATGCACATTGCCGGATCGGTGCAGGGCAAAACCGATGCGTCGACGCAGGGCCAACCTTCCAAGTACGGCTACTGCATCGCGGAGAACGCTTCGCAGAGCCCGTGGGAGCCGTACCCCGCCCGGTGCGGCATCGACGCGGAAAGCGCCATCACGGTCGCGTGCGGCGAAAACCCGCACAACGTCCACGACATGGAGTCCGACCGGCCCGAGCCAATCCTCGAGAAAGCCGCGAGCGTGATGATGACCTTCGGCTCCAACAATGCCCCGGTGTCCTCCGCCGAATTCTTCGTGATCCTCGGCCCCGAGCATGCGCAAACGATCGCGGAGTCGGGTTGGTCGTGTTCGGACGTCCAGAACTTCCTCTTCCAGACCGCCCGGGAAAAAGCTTCCCTGTTCCGCCATCACTTCAAGGTCACCCAGCATGCCGAATGGATGGAGAAGCTCGACGGGGACGAACTCATGCCGATCACGGAGGCGCCCGGCAACATCCGGATCCTCGTTGCCGGCGGTCCCGGAAAACACAGTTGCGTCATTCCAAGCTGGGGCATGACCCGCAGTGTGACGATGCCCATCGGCGACTAGACCGGATCACTCGAATTCGACGCGCTCCGGAGGCACCGACCCAGGGAGGAAACGATGAAGATCTATGCACCCGAAGGCACCGTCGGTCTACCGGTCCACGGCCTGGCTCCCTTTGTCCGGCCCATCTCCGATTCGGGCCTCATCGGACTCGACAATGGAAAACCTGGAGCGGCCCTCCTACTCGAGGCCACGGGCAAGCGTTTCTGTCAGCGCACCGGCGCCCGATGGCTGGGCATCCGGGCAAAGGGATCTGCGGCGACCCCCGTCGAGCGAGCGCTCCTGCGCGAACTCGTGGGGGAAGGGAACCTGGCTCTCACGGGCACCGCCGATTGAGGCTCGTGCACGTCGTGGAGTCTCCACGACCTGGTTCAATTGGAAGCCTCGGGCCTGCCCACCGTGGTGATCGCAACGACGGAATTCACGGCTCTCGCGCAAGCCGCGGCGCAGGCCCTGGGCTTGCCGGAAGCGAGGATCCTCACCGTTCCCCATCCGGTCGGAGGCCTCGGCGAGGACCTCCTGCTTCGGCGAGCGGAGGATGCGGTCGAAGGCCTGGTCGCCCTCCTCACAAACGAGCCGCGTACGAACGGAGCCCCATGAGCAGCCCGCCCGTCCTCATCGACAGCCACGTGCACGTCGTCGCCGAGGACCAGGAGAGATATCCTCTCGATCCAGCGGGGCTCCCGGGCGCGTGGTACCGGGAAGCCCCCCATGACGCCGAGCAATTCCTTGCCTGCATGCAGGAGGCTGGCGTCGCTGGAGCCGTCCTCGTCCAGCCGGTCGGCGCCTACTCCTACGACAACCGCTACGCCGCGGATTCGGCCGAGCGTCACCCGGGAAAATTCGTCAGCGCCTGCTGCATCGACCCCGATCACGCCGACCCGGTCCGCGAACTTCGTTCGTGGATCGAAGGTCGGGGCATGCAGGGGGTTCGCTTCTTCGATCTCGACCCAAAGGGCCCAGGGCGGATCAATCAACCGTCGCACCGGGCCCTCTGGGAGTGTGCCGACGACCTGGGCGCGCACGTCATCGTCACGATCTTCGCCCACCAACTGACCGAACTCGAGGCCGTCCTCCGGCGCTACCCGCAGATACGCATCTCGCTGGACCACTGCGGGTTCCCCCCGGTCGAAGGCCCTCCCTGGAGGGATTCGAGGTCCCTTTCGGAACTCGCACGCTACCGGAATCTCTACCTCAAGATCACCAGCCACCTCCTTCACACGGTCGAGGCGAAGGGCCACTCCCCGACGGCCTGGGTCGAACATCTCGTATCGAGGTTCGGAGCGGAGCAGCTGATGTGGGGATCGGATTTCTCACAGACCCATCGCGGCGGCTACGTGGGCCTCGTGGAATTCGCGCGCCACGCCTTCGGAAGCCTCCCGGTGGAAGAGCAGGCCCTGTGTCTGGGTGGAACCGCCACGCGGCTCTGGCCCGGTCTCGCTCCCAAGACGGGCGCCAGAGGCTGATCCAGGCTGGGCTCCGGAGCGCTCGCTCCCGCGGGGCCAATGAGTCCCCCGAGCGCCCGATCCCGGGACGGGGGCCGATCGGCCCAGATGATCGGTTTCCACTGGCTCATTTCTGCGCTAACGCCTGAAAGAAAGGAGTCATGGACCAGATTCCCTGCTGATCGAGCCCGATGACGGCGTCGCGCCCGGTGCCGGTGACGACGTCGATTCGGACGAACGACCGAACCGGGCTCCGGGTCCGGGGAAGCAGGGTCGAGGAGAAAGAGGATGAGCAGGAGACGTTCGACGACCCCCATGCCCTTCGATCCCTGGACCAGTCGCCGACAGGTTCTGCGCCACGGCCTCTTCGGCGCCGGACTCCTGGCCGGAGGCTCTCTCCTGGCCGCCTGCGGCGATACGCAGGCCGCCGGAGCCCAGAGCAACATCCCCAACCTCGGCCCCCTGCGCGAGCCCGACGCAAACGGCATCCGCCTGCCCAAGGGTTTCACTTCGCGTCTGGTGGCCCGCACCAGCGAGCCTGTCGCGAATACAGGATACCGCTGGCCCGGAGCGCCCGACGGCGCGGCCGTCTTCTCGACACCGGACGACGGCTGGATCCACGTCGTCAACAGCGAGATCATCAACGGAGCCGGCGGGGCCAGTGCCATCCGTTATGACCGCGCCGGCGAGACCCTCGATGCCTACCGCATTCTCGGGGGAACCCACTTCAACTGTGCAGGGGGTAAATCCTCGGACGGATACTGGCTTTCGTGCGAAGAGGACTTCGGCGGCCGGGGTGCCGTCTTCCAGTGCGACCCCACCGGCGCCCAGGAGGCCCTCCGTCTCGCCGCCATGGGTCTGTTCACACACGAAGCCGTGGCCGACGATCCGGTCGGAAGACGCCTCTACATGACCGAGGATCAACCCGACGGCGGGTTCTACCGGTTTACGCCCAGGAACTACCCGAATCGGGAAGAAGGCACCCTCGAGATCGCCCGCGTCGCCGACATGGACGCGGTACACGCGGGGGGCAAGAGCACGGTTGACTGGCTCGTCGTCCCGGATCCCCTGGCCACCGACGAATTCACGAGAAAGCAACTTCCCGAAAGCACCAGCTTCCTCGGCGGTGAGGGAATCTGGCTGGGCGATGGCGTCGCCTACTTCGCCACGAAGTTCGACAACCGCATCTACACATACGATACGAACGACGACACGCTTTGTGTTCTCTATCACGCCGAGCGCGACGGCGGCGTGCGGGTCACGGTCCGCACGGCCACCGAGCTCATCGAGATGGTTCGCGCAGCGGAGGCGAGCCGGCACGTCTCGGTGCGGCCGCGCATGCAGCCCTCGCTCGCACGCCAGCACCGCGGCCACGC
>JAPOLW010000498.1 GCA_029976905.1 bacterium
TGTTGAGGGGAAGAGGCGCGGGGGTCAGCGAGAGGCGTCACCAATCGGGCATCCATAATCCATCGTGGAAATATTGCTTCGACGCGAGAACTTTCGTGAAAAACTGCGTTGTTAAGGGCGAGCCGGCGGGCGGAGCGACGCAACTCGGCCTGCTCGGGCGTATCCCTCGTGTCCACCGGGTGGTAAGCTAGTTGCGAAAAAATGAGAATGCAATAATCAAGTTCCGTCCCCGAAACTCCTGGCCGTCTTGCGCCTCGGCGAGTTCGAGGGTTAGCGTGGCGACGCCATGGAGAGAGCGAGCCCGATCGGACGACGGCGTTGGCGGCAACGCGAGGTGCCGTCCGGGATCGAAGAACGATACGTCGAGAGCGGTTGGTGGACGGAGGCGACCCTGGGCGAGATGGTCGGGGACTCGTTCCGCGCCCACCCCGGGGCGGCGATCTCGGTGTGGTCGCGTACGCGGGAGTGGCACGGCACCTATGCCGACATCGACCGGGAGGCGCGCCGCCTGGCTTCCCTGCTGACGGCCCGGGGCATCGTTCCCGGTGACGTGGTCGCGTTCCAGCTTCCCAACTGGCGCGAAGCAATCGTGTCGTTCGCGGCGCTCGCGATGGGTGGCTACGTCCTGGTGCCGATCGTGCACATCTACGGTCGCAAGGAGGTCGGCTTCATTCTCGAGCAGAGCGGCGCGGCCGCGTACATTTCCCCGACGGCGTATGGACACGTCGATCAGGTTGCGATCGTCGATCAGGCCGCGCCCGATTCGCTCCGCCTGCACGTCGTCGTCGGCGACGAGGGCGATGCTGCCGGGCAGTCACCTGCGGGCGTGCAACGGGTACCCTGGTCGGAGGTCGAAGCGCATGCGGTGCTCGAGGAGTTGCCCCGGGTCGACCCGCGCCAGGTCGCCGTGCTCGCCTATACGTCGGGGACGACCAGTGACCCCAAGGGCGTCATCCACGACCACCGATCGCTTCTGAGCGAACTCCGCCACATGGCGAGCATGCTCGTTCCCGACAAACCGAACCTCATGGGGTCTCCCGTCACCCACGCGACCGGCATGATCGGGGCGGTGCTCGGCCCGTTCAAACTCGGGTGCGACATCCATCTCATCGACCGGTGGGACCCCGCCCATGCGCTCGAGGTGATGCTGCGGGCCGGAATCGGCGGTGGCACCGGAGCCTCGGTCTTTCTGTCGAGCCTGCTCGACCACCCCGACTTCACACCGGCGCATGCGGCCCACATGGAGCGGGTCGGCCTTGGAGGCGCCCCGGTGCCACCGGCGCTGGGCGAACGCGCAGCGGCGCTGGGGATCAAGATCATCCGTGCCTATGGCTCGACGGAACATCCGTCGACGACCGGCGGTCGCTTCGAGGATCCGGCCGACGTGCGTCACTGCACCGATGGCCGCGCCATGGAGGCGGTGGAGCTTCGCATCGTCGACGACGACGGCCGTGACGTCGGGCCGGGGGTGGCCGGTGAGATCCTCTCGCGCGGACCGGAGTTGTGCCTGGGCTACACCGACCCGGCGCTCAACGCCGCCTTCGATGACGAGGGTTGGTACCACACCGGCGACGTCGGGGTTTTGGACGCGCGGGGCTGCCTCACCATCACCGATCGGGTGAAGGACATCATCATCCGTGGTGGAGAGAACGTCTCGGCGGCGGAGGTGGAGGCGGCGTTGCACGGATTGCCGGGGCTTGCCGAGGTCGCGGTGGTCGCGGCGCCGGATGCGCGTCTGGGGGAGCACGCATGCGCCGTGCTGCGGATGGCCACGGGAGTGGCCTCCCCGTCCCTCGACGATCTGCGGGAACATCTCCAGACGCGCGGACTCGCGCGGCAAAAGTGGCCCGAGGAAGTACGCACCGTCGCGGACTTCCCGCGCACGGCCTCGGGCAAGATCCGCAAGGTCGACCTGCGCGCCTGGCTTCGCGGCGAGGCGCCCGAACCGCGTATGCCGGAGGGCCCATGACGGCGCCGCCCGCCGGGGCCGGAGGGGAGGCCCGCTATGAGCACATTCGCGTCACGCCGCTCACCAGCGCGCTCGGCGCGGAGATCGAGGGGGTCGATCTGCGTTCGGACCTCGATGAGTGCGTCGTCGCCGAGATCCGTCGCGCGTGGCTCCAACACCTGGTCGTCTTCCTGCGTGGGCAGGAGGTGGCCAACGAGCGCTTTCTGGCCTTCGCCCGCCGCATCGGCACCCCCGGCCGCTATCCGTTCGTGCCCGGCCTCGAGGGTCATCCCGAGATCATCGCGGTCACCAAGCTGCCCCACGAAACCGTCAACTTCGGCGGGATCTGGCATTCCGATACGGCCTACCTCGAGGAGCCCCCGATGGGGACGATGCTGCTTGCGCGCGAGGTCCCACCGGTGGGGGGCGATACGCTCTTTGCCAGCATGTATGCGGCCTACGAGGCCCTGTCGCCAGCGCTGCAACGCGTGCTCGCGTCCCTGCGTGCGGTGAATACGTCGGAGCTCGCCGACGTGAGCAAGACGCGCGAGGACCGCCTCCGGGACACCGGCGGCGGCGGTGCGCCGGCCACGGGATACGAGGCCGTGCATCCCGTGGTGCGCACGCATCCCGAGACCGGCCGCAAGGCGCTCTACGTGAGCGTTGCCCATACCGCGCGTTTCGAAGGCATGACCGCGCCGGAGAGTCGTCCCTTGCTCGAGTATCTCTTCGACCACCAGGTGCGCCCGGAGTTCACGTGCCGCTTCCGCTGGACGGTGGGCGCGCTCGCCCTTTGGGACAACCGGTGTGCGCAACACAACCCGGTGAACGACTACCACGGGTACGCGCGCCACATGCACCGCATCACCTTGCGGGGGGATCGTCCGGTCTGAGCGACGGGCGACCCGCGGAAGCGGAAATGACGTTTCCGCCACGGGGAAAGGTCCTTGTCTGCCGGGCAGATCGGTGGTAGTGCCAGCCCGTCGACCGAGACAAGGGGGAGCGATCGCATGCCGCACTTCGAAAAGCCCGCGGAAGGATCCTGGACGGAGCACTATCCGGAGCTCGGTACGGGCCCGATCTCGTACGACGATTCGACGTCGCCCGAGATCTACGAGCGCGAGCGCGAGGCGATCTTCCGGCGCACATGGTTGAACGTGGGCCGTGTCGAGCAGCTCCCCAGAGTGGGGAGCTACTTCACCAAGGAGATCGACGCCGCGGGCGCGTCGATCGTCGTCACCAGGGCGGGCCCCGATGAGATCCGGGCCTTTCACAACATTTGCCGCCACCGGGGCAACAAACTCGTCTGGGACGACGACCCCAACCGGGAGACCAGCGGCTTCTGCCGCCAGTTCACCTGCAAGTACCACGCCTGGCGCTACGCTCTGGATGGAAGTCTGGTCCACGTCCAACAGGAGTCCGAGTTCTTCGATTTCGACAAGAAGGACTACGGTCTGGCAGCGGTGCACGCCGACGTCTGGGAAGGTTTCATCTTCGTGAACCTCGACCCCCACGACCCGACGCCGCT
>JAPOLW010000499.1 GCA_029976905.1 bacterium
CTCCTCCGTTAGCGGTCGGGGATCGGAGCGAGATCGACCTCCTCCGTTAGCGATCGGGGATCGGAGCGAGATCGGCCTCCTCCGTTAGCGATCGGGGATCGGAGTGAGATCGACCTCCTCCGCGGGCGATCGGGAGCCGGAGCGAGATCGACGTCGTCCGCTAGCGGGCGGGGCTCGTCGATGACACCGTGCTCGGGGTGGGGAGGCGAGCAACGATGTGCGCGGGCGGGGCGAAGAGGGCGGGGGTTGGTGCGGCGTGGCGCGCGGGCCTGATCGTTCTGGCCGCGCTCGCCGTCCCGGGGTGCGCCGTTGTCCGTCCCGGAGCGGAGGCGGCCGGGAGATGCTCGCGTGGGTCGCAGGACGTCGTCGATAGGCTCTGCCAGCAGGACGAAGAGGTCCGCACCCTCTGGGCGCGGTTTCGTGCCGACGTCGAGCTGGGCGAAGGAGAACGCCAGACCAGTGACGGAATTCTGGTCGTACGCCGGCCGGATGCGGTTCGGGTGAAGATGTTCGGTCCCGGCGGACTGACGGTCTACGACGCCTTGTGGCGGGGAGATGCCGCCTCGATTCGCGGTCTCGTGCGTCGACCGCTGCAGGGTGCTCCGGTGGACATCGTACTCGAGCCGGGCGCAACGGGTCTCGAGCCCGATCTGGAAATGACACTCGGGCTGTGGTCGCTTTGGCAGCCACGCTGTCGCCTTCCGCCGACCGCAGTCGCGGCCCAGCCCGGCTGGCTCCGGCTCGACCCGCACGGGGCGCACCTCACGGCGCGCGACGTTCGCGTGGGGCCGGATGGGGTCGACGAGGAACGGCTCGTGCGCGCTCCTGACGAGTTGAAGCTCCGCTACCTCGAGCGGGATTGCGCGCAGCCCGCGTTCCTGCCTGGTCGCATCGAGATGGAGTCGACCACGCGGGGCTGGCGCGCGACGGTGCGCATCCTCGAGCAGGAAGCCAATGCTTCTCTCGCCGATGGCCTCTTCGCGTGGCCCGCAGATTTCGAGCACGCCCCGTGAGGGCGCCGCGCGAAGGGGTCCGTCTCTACGTCCACTGGTTGGCCGGCCGGACCGCCGTGGTGCTGGCGGGCTCGGTGTTGCTGGCCATCGTCGCAGCCACCTCCTTGTTGCGGCTGGAGTTCGACGTCGGCCTGGTTTCGATGCTTCCTCGGGGCACGGCGCGCTTTGCGGACTACGAACGATTCGTGGAGCGCTTCAGCGCCCAGGATCTCGTGCTGGCTCTGGTGCGCGGGCGAGAACCCGACGAGGCGGCCCGCTACGCGCACGCGTTTGCTCGTTCCCTGCGTCGTCGGCCCGAGATCCTCGAAGTGCGTGCGCGGGTCGACCCCGAGGCGTTTCTGCAGGCCCTCGGAGACGGAGCACTCCCGCGCCTGCTTCCGCGGACGCACCACGACGAGATCCGAGCCCGCCTTTCGCCGGACGCGATCAGGAACGCGGTTGCAGGCCTGAAACGCGCGCTCACTCTTCCCGGGGTGGTCGGTCTGGGGAGGGCGTTTACCGTCGACCCACTGGGTCTGTCCGGCGTGTTGGCCGACGCACTTGCGGGCGCCCGGCCGGATCGGTCGCTGGACCCCGGGGCCGAAATCCTCACGTCTCCCGACGGGCGCAGCGTCCTGGTGCTGATCCGTCCGGCCGCCGACGGTTACGATCTCGCTGCGGGGGAACGTCTGGCCGCGGTCTTCGCGGAGGCAGAGGAAGAGGCGCGGCTCGCCTCCGGAGCGACGGCCTCGGTCGGGTATACCGGCGCCTACGCCTACGCTCGCGAGGATGCCGCTCTCCTCCGTAGCGACATCGCGCTCTACGTGGTTCTGGCCCTCATCGGCGTTCTGGCGGTGTTCTACGTGGGCTACCGGGACCTGCGCATCCTTCCCTTTGTCACCTACCATCTGGGTCTCACCACGCTGGTGGCGCTCGCCCTCGGCGTTCTTCTGCTCGGCCGTCTCAATCTTCTCTCGCTTTCCTTCGCGGCCATCTTCTATGGCCTCGGCATCGATGCGGCGATCCACTTCTACACGCGCTTCCTCGAAGAGCGCGCGCAATCGGAGGCGGCCGAGGAGGGCCTTGCACGCACGATCGCGGCGCTCTGGTCGCCCATGCTGCTTGCGACCGCCACGACGGCCGTCGCCTTTCTCGCCGTGGGATTGTCGAGTCTGCGGGGCGTGAGCCAGCTCGGCATGCTCACCGCCGTCGGTCTGGTTCTGAACGTACCCTCGACCTTCGTCGTCATGGCGGCTCTGCTCCTGCGAGCGGATCGTCGAGGACGTTTCGTCGACAGCCGTCCCCCCAGCCGTGCGCGATGGTTGGGGGCGGTCGCCGGGTGGGTTGCGATGCATCGGCGAGTTGCCCGGGGGCTGCTCTTTCTTCTGCTGGCGGGAGCGGCCGTCGCGGGTTCGCGGACGTCCGTCGACACCGATCTCTTCCGGCTTCGCCCCGGCCGCTCCGAAGCGCGGGAGGTGGAACGGGAGATCCGCGAGACCTTTGGCTTTACCGACCCGCACGGCTCGGTGCTGATCGAGGCGGGGGGCCGTCCCGACGCAGTGGTGACCGAGGGGATTCTGCGGGTCGCCGAACGGATCTCCGAACGCTTGCAGAAGGAGGTCCGGAGCGGGCGGGTTCTCTCGGTGACGAGTCCCTCGCCGCTCCTTCCCTCGCAGGAGACGCAGCGGGCGCGCCTCTCGGCCTGGGCGGCCCTGCCGCGTGTCGCGGCCGCGGAGCGACTGCAGAGCGAGCTCGAGCGGGCCGGATTTCGGAGCGAGGCCTTTGCAGAGGCGTTCGATCTCCTGCGCGTGGTTCCGCCGCCGAGCGATCTTCTCGAGGCGCCGTTGCCGGGTGCTTCGATCCTCGTCGAGCGTCAGGTCGAGCGCGACGATCAGGGCTTGTCGGTCCTGGTTTCGTTTACGCCACAGAGCTCTGAGACCCTCGAAGAGGTCGCCGCAGAACTCACCCGGGATCTCGCGCTCCCCGCGGATGTATCCGTGGTCGTGACGGGGCGTCCCCTGATGGAAGCTGAGTTGGGACGAACGGCCCGCCGCGAGCTTCTCGGATTCCTCGGGATCGTTCTGGTTTCCACCGGCGCATTGTTGTGGCTCCGGGAACGGCGATGGTGGCCGGTCCTTGCGATCCTGGCGGTTCCCATCGCGGCGGTGGTCGCGCTCTCGGGCCTGGCGGCTGGTCTCGGTATCCCGTTGAATCCGGTCACGATCGTGGTGCTTCCACTCACCGTGGGGATCGGCCTCGACGATTGTCTGTACCTCGTCGAGAGATACCGGGAATCGAGCGACGTCGGCGAAGCCGTGGCGCGGGGCGGTCGGGTCCTGTCGATCACGACAGCGACTACGGTCGCCGGATTTGGCGCCCTGGCGCTTTCCCGCCACCCGGCGCTCGCCGGCCTGGGCGCCCTCGCGGTCGCGAGTCTGAGCCTGTGCCTGGTCGCAACGATCGTATTGTTGCCCGCACTTCT
>JAPOLW010000049.1:0-9121 GCA_029976905.1 bacterium
CCCCATGATGTCGCGCTTCCTCTTGGCCGTCCTGAGCGCGGATTCCGCGGCCTTCAGTTGGGAGCGCGCCTGCTTGACCAGATCCGCTGCCTGATCGCGCAGCACATCGACCCGGCCGACTGCCGCGAGAGCATCGGCCACCTGTGAATCCTGGTGCTCGGTGAGGAGGCGCACGACCATGGCGCGCCGCATCGTGTCCGACGGATTCGGGGAATCGAACAGACTGGCCAGCCCCATGAGGTCGACTCCACCGCTTCGGTAGGCCTCCCGTGCGTAGGTCCCCAGATCACGCCGCGCATCCTCGGCCTCGTTGAGAAGCGAGCGCACGCCACGGACGAGTTGCAGGGGCAGCAACGCCCGTCGCGCCATCTCGTCGCGCCAGAGTTCGAATGGGGACGGGGCGCGTCGGGGCAGGAAGCGGTGCCGCTCCTCCTCGGGCACCTCGGGCGTCGGTGCGAGAAGGATTTTCAGCAGATCGACACCGGAGACACCGTCGATCATGCAGTGATGGACCTTGGAGATGAGCGCGAAGCGGTCGCCCGCGAGCCCTTCGACGATCCACGTCTCCCAGAGAGGTCGGGACGTATCGAGCGGCTGCTCCATGATCCGCGCCGAGAGCCGCTTGAGCTGCTCGTCGCTGCCGGGACGTGGCAGACTCGTGTGACGGACGTGGTAGTCGATGTTGAAACGATCGTCGTCGACCCAGACCGGGCGTGAGGTCATCGGAATCCAACGGATCTTTTGCCGGTAGCGGGGGATCCGATGCAGCTCCGCCACCATGTGTCTCTTGATCCGCTCGGCGTCGATACCGCCGTCTGCCGTCCGCAGGGGCTCTGCCTCGAAGGTCAGGGTCGAGGCAACGTGAAGAGGAGAATGACGTTTCTCGAGCAGCAGAAACGAACTGTCGAGGGCGGTGAGTCTCTCGTAGAAGCTGCGCGCCATGCCCTTGCTTCTACCCGCCTTCCGCAAAGCGCGCCAGATGCCTCGGGGCAGCCGGGAGGGCGGCGGTCCCCGGATTTCCGGGGCGATCCGGACGCCGCTTCGGGGCCGGGCGGGTCCGATTTGAGCTTTGAACAAAGGGCCGGAAGGGATATGATCCCGCCCATGAAACGGTTCATCCCCCATGACGAATTGGCCCGCGACTCCCGCTTCGTGCGGCAGGACAATACCCTCTCGAGCGCCATCGCCGATCTCCCCGACGATGTGGACACGGTCGTGCGCGCCTTCGAGGCCTTCGATCCCATGATCGAAGAAGGGACGCGGGGGACTGCGGCCGAACCGTTGTACGACGAGCACGGCCCGGCGTTCGCTCTCGTCACCCTGAACGAGCCTCTCCGGCCGACCGAGAAAGCCGCCAGCACGCGACTCAAGATGCGCATGCACGGCATCTTCGTCGGTGAACTTCAGGCCCTGGAAGGCGCTGGCCGGTCGCTCTGGGACTTCCCCGATGCCCCCTGGGAATTCAAGATGAACATGGCGCGGCAATGCTGGGACGAGGCCCGCCACGTGCAGATCTTCGAGAAACTCCTCGATCACGTCGGCGCCACACCGGGCATGTACGCGGAGAGCACGTTCTTGTTCGAATGTGCCTGCTCTGAAGATCCGGCGATGCGCGTCGCCGGGGTGAATCGCGGCCTCGAAGGCCTCGCCTGCGACGTCTTCCGGGACATGATCCGATACGCGGAAGAGAGCGGCGACGAGAAGATGAAGCAGGCGGTCGACTACGTTCTGGCCGATGAATTGACGCACGTACGTTTCGGCAGCGAGTGGGTGCGCGAGTTCACCCGGGGCGACCCGGCGCACTACGAAAAGGCCCAGGAATTCCGTCGGCAGGTCGACAAGCAGTTCAGCTTTGGCGGCGGTCGTTCCGACCGCGAGGACGCCGCCATCCCGATCGCAACCGACGTTCGTCGCGAGGCCGGGTTCACCGAGCAGGAACTCGAAGAACTCTCCCAGCTTTCGTCGGGGGGCCCCTCCAAGGCCACGATCCGGGAAGCCGCTCGGATCCTGCGCGAGCGCCACAAGGCCAAGATCGCCGCGCGCACCGAGGGGGGAGCCCCGGCGTGAGCGGGTCGCGGATGTATCCCGGCAAGGGGGTCGACGAACGAACGACGTTCGCCCCCTACTCCGCCTTCGACATTCCCGAAGACCTCCGCGAGTTGCACGGTCGGTACGACGTCGAAGCGACGGCCCGGCGGGTCCGCAACTTCCGCTACACCCACGAATGGATGACCATGATGATGGGTGGCTGGCTTGCCACCGTCCCCGAGTTGCCGGTGAAGACCGGGCTCGGCAAGATCATCTGGGAGAACGCGCGGGCGGCAGACGAGTTGGGCAAACGACTCCCCGAGCTTCGTGCTGGACGCAACGCCGCGACGGCCTCCCAACCGGCCAATCCGGGATTCGCCGAACTCATCCAGGAGATCGCGAGACCGGAGTCTCCAGACCTCACGATCGAGAAGCTGGTCGGCGTCTTCGACGTCCTGGTCCCGCATCTGATCGAGGTCTACGAGCGGACGATGCGCGAAACCGACGCGATCTGCGACGCACCGACCATCGATCTGCTCGAGGACGCCACGAACAAACTCAAGCGACACGTCGCCTGGGGGGGAAGCGTGCTCGACCGCCTCTGCGATTCCGACGCCACACGAAAGCGGCGCACGGCACGCCAGGCCGAGATCTCCGCGAAGCTGCACGACTGCGGCGGCGTCACGGGCGACCTCCCCTCCTGAACGGCACTCCGTCGCGACGGCGATGCCGTGGCGGGGGGTTCGCCGCTTGGGTACCGTCCCCTTCGTGAGTGCAGAGGACCAGGCGACACAGCCGGCCGGAACCCGGATCTGCCGCGCCGACGAACTCGACGAAGGAAGATCGATCAAATTCCGGCTCACGGATGCGGAGCGTACCCTGGACTGCTTTGCCGTCCGCTTCGCTGGAGTTGCCCACGGCTACGTGAACGAATGCCGTCACGTGGCGATGACGCTGGATTGGGTGGAGAACCAGTTCTTCACCGAGGATGGCACCCACCTGCTGTGCCCGACCCATGGTGCCTGGTACCTCCCCGACACCGGCGAATGCATTGCCGGGCCGCCGTGTGGAAAGAGTCTACACCGGGTGCCACTCGTGGAACGCGACGGAGACCTCTTCGCGCTGCCTCCGCAGTGGAACTAGGCGCGCGCGACCGGGGACGCCGTCCCGCTCACTCGATCAGGGTCGTCGATCCCCGCAACACACCGCGCCACAGCAGGTACACCATCAGACCCAGCGGCCCGAGCACGAACGTCAACACCAGGCAGGGCACGACCCAGATGTGGGAGAGTCCGAGGCGGCGCGCATCGCGCACCTCCCAGGCGCCCACGAATAGGTCGAAGACGAGATAGTGCACCCAACCTGCGAGCATCGTCGTCGGCGAGGAGAACAAGCGCGTCACACCGTCGAGGCTGTCGAACCCGGAACCCTCGGGCGCCGGGGAACCCATCGCGATGATCCCCATGTAGACGGCCCCCAAAAGGACCGGAATCCACAGAGCATGCACGAGGCTCTGTGTCCGCGACCACCCCGGCGCAAAAATCAGAAGCGCCCAGGCTGGCAGGACGACCATGTTGGAAAGCGAGAAGGCAAGATCGAGATCCATTTTCGATGCCGTTGCGATCGAGTCGTGAGGGGTTACGTCTCGCGTCCTCCGCCTACTCCGGTTCGTCGCCGAAGTGGGCGCGGATGATGCGCTGCTTGAGGTAATCCAGCGTCCCGAGATCCTCGACGATGTCCCCACCAGTGTCGTAGAAGAAGATCTCGCCGTTTTTGTTTCGCCCGACGGCAACGAGCCACTCGAGATCGTCGCGATCTTCGAGGAGGTAGTTGATGGTCTGCGCGACCCCCCGCCCCGGAATGATCGTGACCTTCGGCCGGGGCGTCGACTTTTCTTCTTTTGCCATGTCGTCGTGCGGTTCGGAGCGGCGCTACCCGTCACGATAGGGACCGCTGCGTTCCCAAGTCAACTGGAAGACCCCGAGGACCTCGGCCCGGTGGGTCTGCGGCGTGAGATCGATCATCTGGAGGGAGGCAAAGCGCCCCCCCCTCTCGACGATCGCGCGAGCATCGCGGGCGAAGGTCGCCACGTCGCAGGACACGTAGACGACCTTCTGCGGACGCAGCATCGCGAGAGCGGGCGGGACGGCCGCAGCGCCGGCCCGGGGGGGATCGAGGACGACGAGGTCGACCGGCCCGGCAACCGAGGCAAGTGTCTCCCGGTCCACGGACGCGGTACGAAAATGGACGTTGCCATCGAGGTCAAGAGCCGACGCGGAGGCGCATGCCGCGGCGATCGCACGCGGGTCCCCGTCGATCCCATGGACCCGCGCCCCGTCGCGGGCCAGAGCCAGGGAGAAGTTGCCCGCGCCACAGAAGAGATCGAGGATCTGGCGCCCCGGCGGCCCCGCACATTCCTGGCGAACCCGGGCGACCAGGGAGCGGTTGAGTTCCGGATTCACCTGCGTGAAGGTGCCGATGGGAACGCGCACGTCCACGTCGGGCGCGACCGCAAAGAACTGATCGACGTCTCCCGCCTCCCGACGCCAGCTCCGCTCTCCGACGAGCGCCAGCCCCGCGAACGTCGCGCTGCCCAGATCCGCTTGCTTGGCCGCCGCCTCGACCGCGGCCCGGACGTCCTCGGCGGGGCGCGGTGAACGCGAAGCGCAGACGCCCAGGAGGCGCAGACCGCCCCGATCATCGACCGACAACTCGATCTCCCGAACCGAACGCTCGACGGCGGCCAGGGCGCGCGCCAGGGGCAACGCCGCCGTCAGCTCGGCGCGCGCGATCGGGCAGTCCTCGATCGGGACGATCTCGCGACTGCCCCGCCGCCGATACCCCAGAGCGACGCGCTCGGTGCCCGGACGCTCGACGGCGAGACGAATCCGGTGACGCGTGCGCCACGGTGGCCCGGTGAGCGGCGGGCGCACGACCGCGGGCCCCTCCGGCAGCACACGTCGCACCTCCCGCAGAACGACTTCCTGCTTGTGGAGCACCTGTGCCCCGTCCTCCAGCATCTGCCACGGGCAGCCCCCGCAGAGCGCCACGACCGGACACGGAGGCTCCCGCCGCTGTGGCGAAGGCTCCCCCAGGGGACGAACGACGCGGGCTTCGAGCAGATCACGCCGAGCCGAGACGACCCGGACGCGAACCCACTCGCCCGGCAGGCCGGCGTCGAGCAGAACCACCCGCCCATCGGGCGCCCGCGCAAGCGCGCCCGGGCCGTTGATGAGGCGCTCCACGGCAACCTCGAGTTCCGCTCCCGCCTCCGGGTTGCTTGCAGACCTGCGACGTCGTGCCATGAACAGCCGCCAGCCTAGTGGATCGGGTGGAAAGTGCATCCAGGCTCCCTCTTTTCGAGCTTTCTGGAGGCTGTGCTACGAGCGAGCCTTCGAGCATGGAACGTGAAGGGGGCAAACGGCGCGATCTGCGCCTGCGGCGCGCGCGCCGCGAGGACATCCCCGCCCTGTGCGATCACGTCGGCGGTCCACCGGCGGGGCGCGTCCGGGCCCTGCGCCGCCTTCTCAAGACCCTCTCCGCCGACGTCCACGTGATCGACCGGGAGGGCCACATCGACGGCTTCGTCAGCGTGACCTACCGGCGGAGCTTTACCCACGGTGGACTCCTGGCCACGGTCGATGCGATGATGTCGTTTCGTGAGTCGGCAGAACGACGACGAGAGGACCTGGCTCTGTTGGCGACCAATGCGTGCCATCGGGCGGAGCAGCGGGGATGCGTTGCGATCGACGGCGCCGTCGTTGGCGCGGAGGAACGTGAGGCCCTGCGCGAGCGGGGATTCGCAGCGGGTCCGGAGAAACTCGAGCGCTCGTTGAGGCGGGAGGGAGGAAAGGGATGACCAAGTTCATCATCGGGCTGCTCTTCGGACTGATCCTCGGAGCGGCGGGAACGGCCTTCTTTTTGATCAGCGCCGGGGGCGGCGACTATCTCGTCGTCACCAGCCCACGCGTCCGCGAGCTCGAGGGCTCCCTCAAGCAGGCCGACCAGGAGAGAGCGTGGCTCCGCGACCAGCTGCGCACGTCCACCGAGGTCGTCACCAAGCTCGAGTCCCGCTTCCTCTCGCTCGCGACCCGGTTCGAAGACCTGATCTCCCGCGCCGCCGACCTTCCCGCCCCCCGATCCGACAGAGCGGGAACGGGGCCGTCCGGCGCCACGGGGGCCAACGGGAGCGGAGGGGGAAAAGCCGCACTGCCCGCCCCGACGACACACTCTTCGGAACGCGGGGCGGACGCGGAGAAGACGACCGCGTCCCAGACGGCGGAGCAGAATCCCGTCGGCCAGCCCCGTGCGGCTCCTTCGCGCCGCCCGGAGAGCGCTCCAGCCCGACCCGCTCCGACGAGCACGCCCGGATGGCGCGGGCGCCCGACCGCAGCCGCGCAACCCACTGCGTCCTGACGCCCCGACGATCCCTGCGCGGGCGACGCCCGCTACCCGGCGTCACAGGTCATGACGAGCCGTTTGTCCGGGAACGTGGTGATGCAGGAGAAGGGACTCGAAGCACTCTGCTGCGCCCACGTCACCCGGACGACCATCTCTTCGGCGAGAAGGCGGGAGAGCGTCTCCTGCTGGGCCAGCCGCACGGTCAGGCGGGTTTGCCCGCGACCGCGGCGTCGCAATGAGAGCCGCACGCCGTCCCGCTCGTACCGGGCGCCGCGCCCGCTGTCGTTGAGTCGCATCCCCTGGCTTGGAACGGCGATCCGCAGCGCCCTCCCCCCGGCCAGGAGTTCGATGCCGATATCCTGCCGAAGATCGTAGATCGCGGTCGGGATCTGGACACGGACGACTCCGTTGGCGCGCCCCTTCGCGTCCAGGACGATGCGCGCCCGCCCGGTGAGGGACGTACATTTCGCATCCGGGTCCCCAGACGAGTTGCAGGCGTCACATGCATCCCCCAGGCCGTCGGCGTCCAGGTCGCTTTGCAGCGCATTGGGAAGATCGGGGCAGTTGTCGTGTATGTCCTCGACCCCGTCCCCGTCGAAGTCCGCCCGGGGCGGCGTGGGCGTCGGCGTCGGTCGAGGCGTCGGCTTCGGCGTCGGCGCCGGCGCCGGCGGCGCCACCGCGGCGCTCTCGTACAGATAGGCCAGGACACCTTTGTCGTAGTCGGTGATGCGATCGCCGCGCCCGTCGAAATGCGCCATCCAGAACATCGTCGCATCGGTCACGAACGGATCGTCGATCGGACCCAGATGGGCGTCCCAGGAATGCGCGAAGCCCATGGCGTGGCCGAGCTCGTGGACGGCGACTTCGGTGACGTTCGTCTCATTCCAGAACCAACAACCGTCCCAGCCGTCATTGAAGACGATCGCACCGCCGGTGATCTCGCGGTAGGGCGAGCCGGGCTTGTTGCTGGCGGTTGCGCAGAACCCTCCGACGGCGAGCGCGCCACCGCTACACCCCTTCGGATCTCCGACCTGATCCATCGGGTCGTCGAAGGAGACCGTCACGTAACCGGGATTGCAGACGAAGCCCGGCCCCTGCGTGCTACCGGCGTGGCGGGCCTGGAATTCGGATCCCGGGTGACCGGTCCAGGCGCGGGCCGCACCCTGGACGACGCGCTCGGCCCCTGGCAGGGAGAGGCCGCGCGCCCCGGCGAGATCGCCGAAAATGTCGACCGGAAAATCGAACCAGCGGGAGCCGGGTTGCATGAGTCGGAAATCGGCCTTCGCCTGAGAGATGCCCTCGAGACGTGGTGCTTCTGGCTGGAGGCGCCCCGCCCGTCGGACGACGCCCCGTTGGCCGCGCGGCGATCGCGGAAGGTCTCTCTTGAACGACGAGAGGAGTTGCCGCTTACGACCACCGCCGCGGCGGATTCCGGTGAGCACCACGCGGCCGTCATCGAGAATCTCGGTGTCCATCTTCCCGATCGCCATGTGCTGCGTTCGCAGACTCCCCGCGCGGGTTCGCTCGAGGTGCGCCACGACCACCTCGCCGACGTGGTACTCCGCCGAGCCGAACACCCACTGCGTGTCCGCGCCGACCGTGCCCCCCACCTCATGGAGCACCAACCGCTCCCCGGCGACCGCGCCCTTGTAGCCCTCCTGGACGTGCAGGACGATCTCGGTGGTGATCTGCGCATGGTCGAAGGACGCGACGCTGCGAATCCGCTCGACCGTGGCGAGGACGACCGCATCCGCCGTCTCGACCATTTCCTCCGGATCGGGAACGATCCACGTCGTCGCCGAAGCCGACCCCGCCGAAAGCAGGGCGACCACGACGATCGCCCACCCCCATGTGCCACCTGTCGCTCGCATGAACACCTCCGTCCGCACGTGCCTCAGCAACGGCGGTGCCAGCCGCAAAGCACCGGGAAATGAAGGCTTTGCGCCGTGGCTCGATGACAATGCGATAGGGTCTCGGGGGTGGATCGGTGACGGCGCGCCGAACGTGTAACGGTGGTCGCCACACACCCAAGCCTTCCTGTGCCATGGGACCGGACAGCAGGCCCGATAGACAGGCCATCACGAATGGAGCGAACGATCGTTCGACCGCGACCTCCGCTCCGCCCGAAGGGAACCCAGGGCGGCCCCGCGTATCTCCTCGCGACCTCTTCTTCCTGGCTACGGAGTGTGATTAGATGGGGGGGTGACTTTGGATCTTACGTGCCTAGGCACGAGCGATGCCTTCGGTTCGGCCGGCCGCCACAACGCCGGCTACCTCGTCGAAACCCCTTCGGCGAAGCTTTTGCTCGACAGTGGCCCGAGCATTCTGACCTCGCTGCGGGCCCGCGGGCGCGACCCGGACGAGATCGACGCCGTCGTGATCAGCCACCTCCACGGAGATCACTTCGCCGGCATTCCCTTCCTCTTGCTCGACTACACGTTCCAATCGCGGCGCCAGCGCCCTCTGGAACTCATCGGGCCTCCCGGCATCGAAGAGCGCGTCCTGAGCCTCTATGGGACGTTGTACTCGGAACGTCGCGGCGAGGAGCTACCCTTTCCGGTGCGCTTTACCGAGATGAATGACGGGGATGCCTTCGAGGTGGCGGACACCCGGATCGAAAGCTTCCGGGTCCCCCATCAAGAAAACGAGGTCTCTCTCGGACACCGGGTATCGGCCGGAGGCCTCTCCCTGG
>JAPOLW010000049.1:9131-12854 GCA_029976905.1 bacterium
ACTCCGGCGACACCCCCTGGACCGACGATCTCATTCGCCATTCGAGCGGCACGGACCTCTTCATGCTCGAATGTTCGACCTTCGAGACCGAGGTCCCCAAGCACATCCGCTTCGTGGACCTCGAAAAACAACTCCGTCGCCTCGAGTGCGCCGACCTGCTCCTGACCCATCTCGGCGCCGAGGTGCGGGGGCGAAGCGGCGAGATCGCGCTTCCCCTGGCCGATGACGGCGTCCGCGTCTCGATCGGCCAACGCTGAGCCAGCCACCGCGCGCGACCTGAGCTAGCGGCTCCGACAGCCCTCGGTGATCGAACGATCGATCAGCCTGGCGACCCGCTTGGACTGCACCCGCCGATCGAACGTCCGGATGACTTCCTCGTCGACCGTGGGCCGTATGCCGCCATGACGGAACTCGTCGAGGAATTGCGCGAGCTCGGCCTGAATCCCCGCCACGTCACTCGGATTGACCACCCTCCCGACCCCGGCGCGGTCGAGGATCGACGCCGTCGGCCCGGGGATCGTCAGGGCGAGGATTGCCTTGCGGGTAAAGAGGTACTCGAACATCTTCCCGGGTAGTTTCACACCACCGGATTCCTGGGCCGGCACCTGGCAGAGCATCAGGGCCTGGCTCTCGCGGATCGCCCGGACGACACGCTCGTGCGGCATGTAGGCATGGAAGCGCACCACGTCGCCGATTCCGTATTCCGCGATCGCCTTGTCGTAACGGCGCTGACGCCTGGTTCCGAGGAAGTTGATTCGCAAAACCCTGCGGGCTTCTGGGTCGGCCACCAGCAACTCGCGGACGGCGAAGAGGAACGGGCCCAGGTCGAACATCGTCTCGACGTTGCCCGCGAGACTGAGATGGAGGAACCCCGATCCAAGGACGCGTCGACCGATCTCGGTGGGAGCGAAGTCGGCCGGGTCGAAGCCGTTGGTGAGAACGTGGACCCGCTCGGAGGGACAATCGGGATACTTCTGGAGGAATCGGTCCCGCGTCGGTTCCGCAGTCACCAGGACATGATTCGCCGTCTCGAGGACCGCCCGCTCCCAGTCCTCTTCACGCCGTCGTCGCCGGGGATGGTCGGGGTACCACTGCTGACGTCGCACCCCATCGGTCCACGGATCACGAAAATCGGCAATCCAGGGAATGCGCAAGCGACGCACGAGGGCCAGAGCGAGTACGTTGACCGAGTTCGGAGGTGAACTGGAGTACAGGAGATCCGGCTTTTCCCGCCGCGCGATGTAGAGCCCGGCAAGGTAGGCGAAACCAGCCCAAACGATCTGGGCGTCGGGGACGAGGACTCGCGACCAGAACCAATCCTCGAGGCGACGCAGCCGGCCCCTGCGCCGCCGTTCGGCACGCGTCCCCGCCGGTGCGACGCCATCCGCCCGCTGCCGGGCACTCGCCGTTGCGCCGGCCTGGTCGCCCGGAGCAGACGGCTTCCGCGATCCACCCGGCAATGCCGCCCGTACCCTCGCCGCCAGCCGCACGGCGGCAAACCGTACGCTCTCGTATTCGATGGTGGGCGTCCGGTAGACCGTGACGTCGGGAGGCACCTCCCATTGCAGAGTCGGATCCCAGGACGAAGCATATGGGTTCGAAACCGTATGGACGACGACCCGAAACCCCAGATGCGAGAGGTACTTCGCCAGCTTCAGGGTACGTTGGACTCCGCCGCCGCCCTGCGGCGGCCAGCGGTACGCCAGGACAAGGATGGTGCGTCCCGACCCCGAGGCACCGTCATCGCCGTTCATCGGCGCGCGCCAGCTAGTTCTTCAAGGTGACTTCGAAAGCGCCAATGTCACACCGCGGCGAGGCCCCCGGCCGCCCCGCTTGCGGCCGCTTCGTCCCCCGTTGGTCCGCCAACGCACAGGTGCCGTCCTTGCCCGTGGGTTTCGCCGGATTTCCGGCATCGATCGCCATGCTCTCTGGAAGCAGCGCGTAGCTCGGCACCGGTCCGCCGTGCGCCTCGAGCTTGCCAAGGCCGGCGGGCTTCCCCAGGACGTTGCCCGCGCCCTCCCCGACGATTCCGCATCCCATGGGCGTCGCCACCAGGTTGAACCCGCGCGACTCGACCTTTCCAGAACAGTCGGACCGGGCCTGCCCGGCCAGGTTTTCGGCCAGGAGCGTATTGACGATCGATACCGATCCAGCCCCGTTGTGGATCCCTCCGCCGACCCCCGTCTGCAGGGTCCCAGCCTTGTTCCGCACCACCGTGACATTGTTCAGGCGCAACGTGCCCGCTCCATCGTTGTCGATCCCGCCTCCCGACGCGCCGGCCTGGTTCGTCCCAATGGTCACGTTGGTCAGCTTCGCGGTACCCGAGTTGCGCAGTCCGCCGCCATTCGCTCCAGCCTCGTTCTCGAGGAGGGCGACGTCGAAGAGGGTCAGATCGCCGCCGACGTTGGCGACCCCGCCGCCACCGCCGCTCGCCTTGTTCCCCCGCACCGGCAGCATCGTGAGCGAGAGCGTGCCCGCATTGAGGACGGCACCGCCTTCGTCGGTGAGGGAGAGGTTGCCGGCGATGCGACCATTGATCATCTCGACGCTGGCTCCCGGCGCATTGAAGAGTGCTCCACCCCGCCCGTCGGCGCGATTCTCGTTCAGAGTGACCAACATCGCCGAGATCTTGCCCTCGTTGTGGATGGCACCGCCACGGCCGTTGGACTGCCCCGGGTCGGCGGTCGCCGAATTCCCCGAGAAGGTGGACTCCTGCAGGTTGAGCGAGCCGCGGTTCAGCAGTCCACCGCCGTCACCGCCCTTGGCCGCGCCGCCGCGCACCGTGACCCCCGAGATCGCTACCGTCGAACCCTGGGCGATTTCGAAGACACGCGCGAGGCCACCGCCGTCGATGACCGTGTCGGTGGCCGAGGCGCCCTCGATGGTGACCTCTCCTTTGAGGAAGAGGCTTCCCGAACGACCGAAATCGGCTCCCTCCGGGGCGATCGCGAGCGTGTAGGTACCCGAGGGAATTTGAATCGTATTGCCGACGCTCGAGGCGTTGGCCTCCTGGACCGCGGCCCGAAGGGTGCAGCCGCCGGCCTTCGACAAACACGTCCCGTCACCGGGCTCGGCGCTGGGAGAGTCGGCCGTCGAGTCGACCGAGAAAGTCGCGGCGAAGACGGGCATCGCACCGACGAGCGACGCAATGGCGACGAAGACGAGACTGCTTCTGCGAAACATTTACCCTCCGATCCTTCGATCCGTGCAACATCCGGCGTCCAGCCGGGCTTCGGCGTGGGTAACCCAGGACGCCGATGGGGTAAAGGGCGCCGCTCCTCAGCCCTCCCACTTCCATCCGTCGAGCCCCAGACCCTTCTTGCGGCTGTAGCCGCTCGACATGCTCTTGACGATTCCGTCGCGTCCGATCAGGACGAAGGTCGGCGTGCCACTCACCCCGTAGGAGAGAAAGGTTTCACGGTTGCGATCCATGACCACGATCTCCGGGAATGCGCCCTCGAATTGCGCGAAGAAACGGTCGAGCGGCTCGGCCCCCTCGTCGGTGATGGCAACGACCCGGGTTCCGGTCGCCTCCGCATAGGCCACGAGCTCGGGCAGGGCCTGCTTGCACGGAGCACACCACGTCGCCCAGAAGAAAAGCAGCGTGTCCCCGGTGCCCTCCAGGCTCTCGGGCGCATCGGCGCGATACGAGGAGACCCGCAGCGGTGGTGCCGCATCGCCCTCCCCCGGCGGCGCGGGGAGTTCCGGGAATCGTCCGGGATG
>JAPOLW010000004.1:0-21541 GCA_029976905.1 bacterium
GCGCGGTCATCAGGGATCCATTCGACACCAGCGGGTTCGCGCCGAGGATCACCAATAGGTCGGTGCGGTCGATATCAGGGATCGGGACGGAGAACTCGGTGCCGAACATCAGGGCCGAAGCAACCTGCTTGGGCATTTGATCGACCGTGGAGGCGCTGTAGCGCTGGTCGGTGCCCAGCCCTCTGAAGACCGCGGGCAGATAGAACGTATTGGCAGGGCTGTGGACGTTCGGGTTGCCGGCGAAGATCGCAACCGAATTCGGTCCGTGATCCTTGATGATCGCGCCGAGCCGCTCGCGAATCATCGCGAATGCCTCGTCCCATTCGGCCGGCTCGAGTTCACCGCCCTTGGTCTTGCGTACGAGTGGGGTGCGCAGGCGTAACGGGTCGTGGTGAAGTTCCGGTAGTGCCACTCCCTTGGGGCAGATGTAGCCGCGGCTGAACGGGTCGTCGGCGTCGCCCCGGACGGCGACGACCTCCCGGCCGCGGGTCCGGATCTCCAGATTGCAGCAGGCTTCGCAGAGGGGGCAGGTATGGAAATGGGTCGACTCGACGGGTTCGCTCACGAACTCTTCTCCCTGGCCCGGCTTGCCCGGGTCACGATCTTGCGGGCTCGATTGATGTGCGGCGCGTCGACCATCGCACCCTCGTAGACGAATGCCGCCTGGCCGCGGGCAAAGGCTTCACGCGCGGCCTCGAGCAGCGCATTGGCCTTCTCCACCTCCTCGTCGCTGGGGACGAAGACTTTGTTGATGATGGCGATCTGGGCTGGATGGATCGCTCCCTTGCCGGTGAAGCCGACGTCGGCCGCCTCGCGCGCTTCGCGTTCGAGCCCCGCGTCGTCATGGAAGTCGAGGTAGGGCATGTCGAGTGGGTCGATGCCGTTGGCGGCGGCCGAGAGCAGGCAAGCCGAGCGGGCGAACGAGAAGACGTCGGGAAGCGAGCCATCCTCGTTGCGGCTGCGCCGCGCGCCGAGCGCGTTGGAGAGGTCTTCGCTGGCCCACATCAGCCCCGCGGTGCGCAGGCTCGCCTGAGCGATGCGGCGGATGTTGAGGATCGCCTCGGGGGTCTCGGTGGCGAGGAGGATCAATCCGACCGAGCCCTCGGGCCGGCCGGAGATCGCCTCGAGGTTGCTCAGCGCGCGGTCGATGAAGCGGACGTCGTCCTCACTGCGCACCTTGGGGATCATGTAGCCATCGGGGGCGCCGGCCATGGTCACGGTGAGGTCGTCGAGCGCCAGGCCGGTCTCCAGGGGGTTGATGCGGACGAGCTTCTCGGCGCCGCGGAAGTCCATGGACCGCAACGTGTCGCGTATGACCTCGCGCGCCCGGGCCTTGTGCGTCGGGACGACGGCATCCTCGAGGTCGAGGATCAGCGAGTCGGCGCCGGCGGTGGGGGCCTTGGCGAGTTTGTGTTCGTCGTCACCGGGGACCCACAGCAGAGATCGTCGCAGGCGCGGGGTCGCGGAGCTGACTTCGGGCGTCGTCATCGCCAGGCCGTTTTCCTTCGCTCCGAGGGGTATCGCGGTGCCGCGCCCGAGGCAACCTTGCGCCCCTGCGCTGCCTGGGCCAAGGTTCGGCCGCGCCGAGGGCGCAGCGGAAGGCCGCGGGAGGAACGGTTTGGAGTATCGCACGATCGAGTACGAGGTTGCAGACGGGGTTGCCACGCTGACGTTGAACCGCCCCGAAAAGATGAATGCCTTCACGGGGCAGATGTGCCGCGAATTGCTCGACGTCCTCGATCGGGTCGACGAGGACGACGAGGTTCGCGCGCTCATCGTGACCGGGGCGGGCCGCGCCTTCTGCGCCGGGGCCGATCTCGGCGGCGGTGGTGGGAGCTTCGACAACGCCCGGGGCGAGAACCCCGACACGCTCGAGAGCCATCGCGACGGTGGCGGCCTGGTGACGTTGCGCCTCTACGACTGCAAGAAGCCCGTGATCGCCGCGATCAACGGCGCCGCCGTGGGCGTCGGGATCACCATGACCCTGGCCATGGACATCCGCATCGGCGTCCCGGGGTCGAAGGTCGGGTTCGTCTTCGCGCGGCGTGGCATCGTACCCGAGGCGGCGTCGAGTTGGTTTCTGACGCGCGCGGTGGGGATCCAGAAAGCCACCGAGTGGGCCTTTACGGGCCGCATCTTCCCGAGCGAGGAGGCGCTCGACGCGGGCCTCTTCTCGCGCCTCGTGCCGCCCGAGCAATTGTTGCCGACCGCGCGTGCGATCGCGTCCGAGATCGCGGAGAATACGGCGCCGGTATCGGTGGCGCTGACGCGGCAGATGTTCTGGAAGATGCTCGGCGCATCGAGCCCGCACGAAGCCCATCGTCTCGACTCGAAGGCGGTCTTCTGGACCGGGCGCCAGCCCGATGCCTACGAGGGCGTCACCTCCTTCCTCGAGAAGAGGGCGCCGCGCTTCTCCATGAAGCCGAGTCGCGACATGCCGCCCTTCTATCCGTGGTGGAAGACGTGAAGTTGCCGCTCGCCGTCGTATTGCTGGCGTTGGCCGGCCCCGCACGCGGCGCCGACATCGACGTCGACAAGGTGGTCGACCTGACGCACACCTTCGACGCACAGACGATCTATTGGCCGACCGATCACGACGGCTTCGCACACGAGGTCTTGAGTGAGGGGCGAACGCCGGGCGGGTGGTTCTACGCGGCCGGGCGCTTCTCGACCGCGGAGCACGGTGGCACGCACCTCGATGCGCCGATCCACTTCGCCGAAGGGCGCAGGAGTGCCGACGAGATCCCCTTGTCGTCTCTCATCGGGCCGTTGGTGGTGGTCGACGTCACGACGGCGGCGGAGCGCGACGCCGACTATCGTCTGACGGTGGCCGATCTCGAAGCCTGGGAGGCTCGCCACGGGCGCATTCCCGACGGCGCGGTCGTGGTGCTGCGCAGTGGTTGGTCGAAGCGTTGGCCCGACCGGGCCAGGGTTCTCGGTACCGCACGCCCGGGCGACACCGAGAATCTGCACTTCCCGGGCTTCTCGGAGGAGGCGGCGCGTTTCCTCATCGACCGGCGGTCGATCGCTGCGGTCGGGGTCGACACGCCGAGTCTCGATCATGGACCGTCGAAGGACTTCGTCGTCCATCAGGTCGTGAACGGAGCCGACCGGCCGGGTTTCGAGAATCTCGCCAACCTCGAGGCCGTGCCCGAAGCCGGTGCGACGATCATCGCCCTTCCGATGAAGGTGGGCGGCGGCTCCGGCGCGCCGCTGCGGGCGATCGCCCTCCTTCCCTGAGAAGTGGGACAGGTCTTTTTCAAAACGCGACGAACGCACGGAGACGCAGGAAGATGAAAATCGGAATCGGAATCGGAGAAATCGGAGGCCAGCCGGCCACCGTCGATGGCCTCATCGAGCAGACCCGCCAGGCCGAGGCGGATGGGTTTGCGAGTGCGTGGTTCGCCAACATCTTCGGCTTCGACGCGATCCTCGGCTGCGTGGTGGCCGCGCGCGCGACGAGTCGAATCGAGGTCGGCACCGCCGTGGTGCCGACGTATCCGCGCCACCCCACGGCGATGGCGCAACAGGCGCTGTCGGCGAGCGCCGCCTGCGGTGGTCGCTTCGCCCTGGGCATCGGCTTGTCCCACAAGATCGTCATCGAGGACATGCTCGGCCTTTCCTACGCCAAGCCCTACAGCCACATGAAGGAATACGTCGAGGTTCTCGACCCGCTCTTGCGCGGGGAGGGAGTGGGACACCAGGGAATGGAGTACCGGGTGGCCGCGCAGGTCTCGGTCGCGGGGGCCAAAGCGCCACCGCTGCTGCTCGCCGCACTCGCTCCGAAGATGCTCGCGCTCGCCGGGAGTCGCACGGATGGGACGATCACCTGGATGACGGCGGAGAAGACGATTCGCGACCACACGGTTCCGCGCATCTGCGAGGCGGCCGCGGCAGCCGGACGTCCGTCGCCGCGTGTCGTCTGCGGCCTGCCGATCGCGGTCTGTGACGACCCCGCCGGAGCGCGCGAGGTCGCGGGCCGCGCCTTCGAGATCTACGGAAGCCTGCCGTCCTACCGGGCGATGCTCGACCGGGAGGGTGCCCGCGGCCCCGGAGATGTCGCGGTGGTGGGCGACGAGAGCGCCGTCGGGGAGCAATTGGACCGACTGGCCGCAGCCGGCGTGACCGAGTTTCTGGCGGCTCCGTTCCCCGCCGACGACGATCCGCAGGCGTCGCTCGCGCGGACCCGCGAGTTCCTCGTGCGCCGCGCCAACGCCTAGACACCGGCAGAAGGGCGCACGCTCGGGACTCGCGCCAGCGGGCATGGGTTGGCTAGAGTCCCGCGCATGAAGACATTGCTCTGCAAGCAATTTGGCCCTCCGGAAAGCCTGGTCCTCGAGGACGTACCGTCCCCGGTGGCCGGTCCGGGGATGGTGGTCGTCGAGGTGCGCGCGTGCGGCGTCAACTTCCCCGACGTCCTGATCATCGAGGATAAATGTCAATTCAAGCCGAGCCTGCCCTTCGCCCCGGGCGGGGAGATTTCGGGTGTCGTGAAGGAGTTGGGCGAGGGCGTCACCGGACTCGCCGTCGGCGACCGCGTCCTCGCGTCGACCGGTTTCGGCGGCTTCGCCGAGGAGATCGCGATCCCGGCGGCGGCGGCCGTACCAATTCCCGAGTCGATGGATTTCCCGACCGCGGCGGCATTCCTCATGACCTACGGCACGTCCTACTACGCTCTCAAGGATCGTGCGCACCTTCGTGCGGGGGAGAATCTCGTCGTCCTGGGTGCCGCCGGTGGCGTCGGGCTCGCCGCGGTGGAACTCGGCAAGGCGATGGGAGCGCGTGTCATCGCAGCGGCGTCGAGCGAGGAGAAGCTCACCGTCTGTCGCGAGCACGGGGCCGACGAGACGATCGACTATTCCCAGGAGAACCTGAAGGACCGCATGAAGGAGTTGACCGGAGGCCAGGGAGCCGACGTCGTCTACGATCCGGTCGGCGGCTCCTACTCGGAACTCGCGATCCGGGCGACTGCGTGGGAGGGACGCTTCCTGGTGATCGGCTTCGCCGCCGGGGACATCCCGCGCATTCCGCTCAACCTGACGCTGCTCAAGAGTTGTCAGATCGTCGGCGTCTTCTGGGGCGCGTTCGTCGGTCGCAATCCCGAGGACAATCGTCGGAACACCAGCGAACTCTTCGATCTCTTCGCGCAGGGTCGGATCAAGCCCTATGTCTCCTCGACGTATCCGCTGGCCCGCGGCGCCGAGGCCATCGAGGAGATCGGCGGGCGACGCGCCCGGGGCAAGATCGTCGTTCTTCCCTGAGCCTGGCCCTTCGCGGACGCCGGGTCAGATCCGGTGCGACGCCCGGCGACGCGAGGTCAGGTCGACGACGCGCCGACCAGTTTGAGCTCCACGGTGCGCCCGTCGGGATCGGTGGCGTAGACCGAGAGACCACCTCCGGTCGCGCCGTATCGCTCGGCGGGGTCCCCGTGCGGGATGCCGCGACGATCCAACTCGGCCACCAGCGCCGCGGCGTCGTCGGATCCGATTTGAATGCAGAAGTGGTCGTAGAGCGACTCGCCGGGGCCGGCGTCGGCCTTCCAGACGGCGGTGTCGACCACGTCGATCAGCGCCGCTCCGGCGCGCAACTGGTAGAGGCCCAGGTCGGTGAGCGCGCGCTCCATCGGGCATCCGAGCTTGTCGCGGTAGAAGGCCAGGACCTCGTCGAGTTGCCCGGTGCGGAGCACGACATGGTCGAGCCCCCGGATCGGCAGGGAAGTCATCGGGGTTCCCAATGCCACCCATTGATCCGAGCGTCCAGTCCCGGCTACCGTTCGACGGCCATGGCCCGGGTCAAAGCGAACGGCATCGAGATCGAATACGAGACCTTCGGAGAGCGGAGCGCCCGTCCGTTGGTGTTGCTGCGTGGGCTTTCGACGCAGCTGATCCACTGGGATCCGGACTTCCTCCAGGCGCTCGTCGATCGCGGCCATTACCTGGTCATTTTCGACAATCGTGACGTCGGGCTTTCGACCTGGTTCGACCACGCGGGCCTACCCGGCCTCGCGGCGGGATCTGCGGATCTCGCCTACGGGCTTGACGACATGGCCGACGACACGGTGGGTCTGATGGAGGCACTCGGTCTGGAGAGTGCGCACCTCGCGGGGATGTCGATGGGGGGAATGATCGTGCAGGCCGCGGCCATTCGTCACCCCGGTCGGGTCCGGAGCGTGACCTCGGTGATGTCGAGTTCGGGGGCGCCTGGATTGCCGTCGCCCACGTCGGCCGCTCTGGCGGCCCTCCTGACGCCGACCCCCGAGGAGCGCGAGGCCTACGTCGAACACACGGTGCGTGGCCAGCGGGTGATCGGCAGCCCCGGCTTCCCCTTCGACGCGGAGCGCGAGGCCGAACGCGCCGGGCGCGCCCACGACCGGGCGTTCCACCCGGCTGGCGTGGCGCGCCAACTCGCCGCCGTGCAGGCGCACGGAGACCGTCGGGACGGACTGGCGGCGCTGCGGGTGCCGGCGCTCGTCGTGCACGGTTCGGACGATCCACTCCTCCCGGTCGAACACGGTCGCGACACCGCCGCCTCGATCCCCGGTGCCGAACTTCGCATCATCGAAGGCATGGGGCATGACATTCCGCGCGAGGCCCACGAGGAAATCGCGGAACTGATGGCCGCCTTCACGAAGCGAGCGGAAGGGCGGTGAGGTCGGTCGCTCCCTCCCTCGCTCTTGCTTGACCGCGGAGGGCGCGGCAGACTCCCCGGGGCGTTTGGCCCATGAGCGCAGTGCGCGCCGTGGGGAGGGAGGTCTGGATGAAGCTCGGATTGTTTCTACCGATGATGGGTGAGGCGGCGACGTTGCGCAGCCTGCTGTCCACCGCCGCGACCACCGCGGAGCGGGTGGGGTTCCACTCCCTGTGGTTTCCCGAGCACGTCGTTCTGGTCGACAGTCCCCGTTCGAAATATCCGTACTCTCCCGACGGCAGTTTCCCGGTCGGAGGGGAGGTGGGGATGCTCGAACCCTTCGCCGCGATCGCCTCGGCCGCAGCGGTGACCGAACGTATCCGGCTCGGCACTGGGATTTGCCTCGTTCCCCAGCGATCGCCGATCTACACCGCCAAGCAGGTCGCCGATTGTGACGTCCTGTCCGGAGGTCGCATCGACTTCGGCGTCGGGATCGGCTGGCTTCGCGAGGAGTTCGACGCCCTGGGAGCGGATTTCGACGAGCGGGCGAATACCTGCCGCGAGTATCTCGCGGCGATGAACTCCCTGTGGACCGACGAGCTCTCCCGGCACGAGGGGAATCACCTCGTCGTGCCCCCGGTCCGCATGTTTCCCAAGCCGATCCAGAAACCGCACCCCCCCATCGTCTTCGGTGGCGAGAGCACGAACGCCCTGCGCCGCGTCGCCGACATCGGCCAGGGGTGGTTTGGCTTCCACCTCGATCCCGACGAGGCCGCGGAACGGGTCCGGACTCTGAGCGGGGTTCTCTCCCGGCGTGGCCGCCGCCCGGATTCGGTCTCGATCAGTGTTTCGCCCTACCTCAAGCCCCACCGAGACGCGGCCGCGCTCGAAGCGTATGCGGAGGCCGGAGTGGATCAGGTGATTCTGCTCGCGCTTGCCCCGGGAGTCGACGAGGTGCGCGACGAGATCGAGCAGATGGGCGCCCTGGTCGAGGTGGCCGCGCGACTGCAGACGCGGCCCCGCCCTCATCACTGAGGCGTCTTGCGAGAAGGGTCGATGACGAGCTTGGCCGTCTCGGTCTGGGTGGAGAAGCTGTCGAAGACCTTCTGCACTTCCTCGAGGGGATGGGTACGTCGCGCCAGGGAAGCGACGTCGACGCGACGGTTCGTGATCGCCTCGAGCGCTTCGTCGAAATCTTCGCGCGTGTAGGCGATCGAGGGGAGAAGTGCGATGCCGCGGTTGAACCAGTGGCCCGGCGTCATCTCGGCGGGCGTGTGATACGACGCGACCAGAACGACACGACCGCCCGTGCGGGCGAGGTGGGCGGCGCGCTCGATCGACTCCGGCTTTCCGCTCGCCTCGAAGACCACGTCGGGGCCGCCGTGGGTCAGGTCGCGTATGTACTCATCGGGACGATCGTCGGAGGCGAATGCGCCGAGGCCGAGATCGTGTGCCCAGCCGACGCGATGCGCTCTCGCGTCCGTGCCGAAGACGAGCGCCCCCTTCTGGCGTGCGATCATGCCGCAGAAGAGTCCGAGAGGCCCGAGTCCGATCACACCGACGCGCGTACCGGGCTGGATCCCGGCGACCTTGACCGCGTGCCAGGCGACGGCGAGCGGTTCGACGAGGGCACCGCGTGGCGGTTCGAGCGCAGCCGGCAAACGTCGCAGCGAGGCCGTCGGGACGCACACCAATTCGGCGAGCCCGCCGGGTGCGCCGCCGCATCCCATCATGGCGCCGAGTCCCGTCGCGCAGAGATTCTGCTTACCGGTCCGGCAGAGCTCGCAATGGCCGCAGTAGGGGATGGGAACCACGGCGACGCGGTCGCCGACGGCCCATTCCCGGACGCTTTGGCCGACTTCGACGACGGTTCCGGCGAACTCGTGTCCAAGGATCGCGCCGTCGGGAAGAAGGCGCGTACTGTAGATGCTATGGTCGGTTCCGCACAGCCCGCACGCGGATACCGCCAATACGACGGTGCTTGGCCCGGGGGTCGGATCGGGCACGGTCTCGACCGTGAATCGGCCTTGGCTGAGGATTGCGGCTCGCATGGCAGGCCTGACTCGTCCATACTCTGCCGCTCGCCGCTCTTCCACCGCCACGCTCAACCCGGGCGGCGTCGTACCGGACCCATGCGAACCCTCGAGCCATCTCGCCCCTCTCCGAGCGGCCAAAGACCGGAGCCGCTTTGCGCGTGTGCCAGGGGGAGAGGCCGGTGCAGAGGATTCTGAAGCCCGCCCTTTTGGTGGCGTGTGTTCTGGGCTTCCTCTTTGGCGCGCGACTCCTGGGCCTCGACCAACTCCTGACCCTCGAAGGCATGCGCGGCTGGGTCGAGTCCTGGGGCCCCTACGGTCCGGCAGCCTTCATCGGCGTCTGCATCTTCGGAATCGTCCTCTATCTTCCCGAGGCCCTGTTGTTGACCTTTGGCGGAGCGCTCTTTGGTGGGTGGCCCGCGTTCGTCTACGGCTGGATCGCCTCGGTGATCGGAACCACCACGACGTTTCTGCTCGCGCGCTTCGTGGCTCGTGACTACGTCCAGCGCGTCTTCGTCGCGCGATGGGAGGGCTTCCGTCGCTTCGACGAACGGTTCACGCGTCATGGGTTCGTCTGGGTGTTCTTTCTGCGGAGCGTTCTGGGACTGACGCCGCCCCTCAATTGGGCCGTCGGCGTCACCAGTGTTCCATTCCCGAGCTATGTGGCCGGAACGGCTCTGGGGGTCATCCCCAATGTGGCAGTCTTCGTCTATTTCGGGGGCTCGATCGCCCGGGCGATCGAAGACGGAGACTGGTTCACCCCGCAGCTCCTGGTGCCCGCCGGCCTGGTCGTCGTCTTCCTCGCGACCGGGGTGCTCGTCGGGCGCTACCTTCTGCGCGGCGACTCCTGACGGCAGAAGAACCGGCTGATCCGCGGGCGCTCGCCGGGGCGCGGTCCCGTGGCCCTGGGATGGGGGTGCCGCCGGGGCGGTCAGAAAATCGACCGGTGTCGGAGTTCCTGACAGGGGCACGAAGGCCCCGGGCCTGTGGTCTGGTCGGCACTTCCCAGGAGTTCTTTAGCTTTTTTCGCCCCCGGCGGAGTTGCCCCGGTTGGAACGGTTCTCGCTCTACGGGACGGCGGGGCCGCGTACAGGACGGCCTCGTGACCAGAGAGCGCTTCAGGCTGGACGGAGTCCGCCAGTCGGCACGGGCGCACGGAAGGAGAGGACGATGCGGGCGACGGGTTCGGCAGGAAGGGCAGGGATGGCAACGGCGCGCGAGCGCGACATGCCGGGGGCGACGGCGACGAGGCGTCAGGCCCGGTCGGACGGCGCGGGGCACAGCGGCGCGCGCAAGGCGACGCGGGCCGGTGAATCGGCCGCCCGTGGATGCGGTCGAAGCCTGAAGGAGGCCGGAAAGCTCCCCCCCGCAGAGGCTACGAGCCCGTTCGTCGAGGAAGAGGTCAAGAACCATCTGCCCCTCGTCCGACAGGTCGTCCAGCGCATGCTGCCCCGTAAGCCTCCCGAGATTCCAACGGAGGATCTCATCAGTTGGGGCACGGTCGGCCTTCTTGACGCGATGCGCAAATACGACTCCTCCCGCGAAGCGTCGTTCTCGACCTACGCGCAGTACCGCATCCGCGGCTCGATCCTGGATTACCTTCGGCGTTGTGATTGGCTGCCGCGCAGCATCCGCCAGAAATCGCACGACATGGAGGCCGCGACGTTGCGCCTCGAGCGTCGTTTCGGTCGACCGCCGGCCGAGGAAGAGGTGGCCCGTGAGATGAACCTGACTCTGGAGGAGTACGCCCAGACGGTCTCCGCGGTCGGGTCCACCAACATCGTCGCGGTCGGTGATCTCGCCTTCGGCCGTGGAGAGGAAACCCTCAGCGAGGACGAGGGATTTTCCGATTCCGGCGATCACGGACCGATGAAGAACGTCCTCCAGAAGGAACGGGTCGAGATTCTCGGCCGGGCCATCGAGGCGCTGCCGGAGAAGGAGCGCATCGTCGTCTCCTTCTACTACTACGAGGGCCTGACCATGCGGGAGATGGCCGACGCGATGCAGCTGACGGAAGGCCGCATCTCCCAGCTTCACAGCCAGGCCATGGGGCGTCTTCGCACGGTGCTGGCCGACACGCGAGCCGAGATCGCCTTCGACGCCTGAGGTTGTCGGGGCTCCTGTCCGAAAACGGGGTCTGTCATAAAATCGACCGGAATTTGTCCCGGTGCGCTAAACTTCCACCCTGCGTCGACCGATGAGAGGGAAAGTGAGCGCGCACCGCACAGATTCGCCCGATTTTCCGACCCTATCCGGGGACGCGGGCCCCGTCGACGGCTCCCTGTCGCCGACGGCGTCGAAGGAGGTCGTGGAGAGAGCGCTGCGCGTCGCGGCTCTTCGCGAGGCGGTCGCGCGCGGCACCTACCGACCCGATGCCCGGGCGATCGCCGAGGCGATGCTGCGGCCACGCCACGACACGCGGCGTCCCGAAGACGAGGTCTGAGAGGCTTTTTTCGTCGGTCGGGGGACCCTGGGGCTGGTTTCCCGTCGCGGAGAGGGCCGCCCTCGCGCCGATCGTCCGGTGCTCGCCGCGGCTGCCTTGCGGAGAACGTGGGGCGGGGGTAGCCGGAGGGGAGTGACCGATCGTGGCCGATTCCTCGTCGCCTGCGCACAGATGCGCGTCACCGACGACAAGGAGCGTAACCTCGGCACGGCCGAGCAGCTCGTCGCCGAGGCCGCCGCCCGGGGCGCCCGCCTCGCGGTCCTCCCCGAAATGTTCGCCTGGCGGGGGCCGGAGGAGGGGATTGCCGACGCGGCCGAGCCGCTGCAGGGGCCTGCGATGGCGCGTATGGCGGAGGCCGCGCGTCGTCACCGTCTCACCCTGGTCGCGGGCTCCTTCTACGAGAAGGATGGGACGGCCGGTCTCCCGTTCAATACGACCGTCGTCTTCGGTGCCGACGGCGCCCGCCTCGGCGTCTACCGCAAGGTCCACCTCTTCGATGTGGCTCTGCCGGGGAAGGTCGAGATCCGCGAGTCCGACCGGATGCGCGCGGGCGACGAGATCGTCTGTGTCGACACCGAGGCGGGCCGGGTCGGGTTGAGCATCTGTTACGACCTCCGGTTCCCCGAGATGTACCGCAGACTGACCCGCGAGGGTGCGACGCTGATCTGCGTCCCGGCGGCCTTCACGCACGCGACGGGCGCGGCGCATTGGGAGGTGCTGCTCCGGGCACGTGCCATCGAGAACCAGGTCTACGTGTTGGCGCCCAATCAGATCGGTCCGACCGTCGACGGGCCTCCGGTCTGGGGCGGCTCCTCGATCATCGATCCCTGGGGAGTGGTTCTCGCTCGTGCCCCGGATACCGAGGGTGTGCTCACGGCCGAGATCGATCCGGACCATCTCGCCGCGGTGCGGGCGGGGTTGCCCTGTCTCGAGCACGCGCGCTTGTCGGCGGGAGGAGAGGTGGAGCGCGGTGGGGATCGGTGACGCCGAGCGGCTGGTGAAGCCCTTCTTCCGTGTCGTGACCCCGGCCGAGGCGCGCCAGGCGCTGGCCGGTGCCGACGCCGTCGGGATCGAGACCATCGCCGTGGAGGAGTGTGCCGGGCGCGTACTCGCCCAGACCCTGCACGTGCCCGACGCGCAACCGTCGTTCCACCGGGCCCACATGGATGGTTACGCCGTGCGTGCGCGCGATACCTTCGGCGCCTCGTCGTCGATTCCCGCCTACCTTCGACTCACCGGCGCGGTGGAGATGGGGCGCGCTCCCGAGAACGACCTCCGGCGCGGTTGTGCGATGCGAATCGCCACGGGCGGGATGTTGCCCGAGGGCGCCGACGCGGTCGTCATGATCGAGTACACCGAGGAGGTCAAGGGCGGCCAGGTCGAGATCCAGCGTTCGGTGTCGCCCTGGGAACACGTGATCCGCATCGGTGAGGACATTGCCGCGGGTGCAGAGGTCTTCCCGGCCGGCCGGCGCCTGCGGCCGCGTGATGTCGGCGCCCTCACCGGAATCGGTGTGACACGCGTCTCGGTCCATGTGCGACCTCGCGTCGCGCTGATCGGAACGGGAGACGAGATCGTCGACCCGGCGACGACTCCGGCCCCCGGCCAGGTGCGCAACGTCAACCAGTACTCGCTTCGCGCGATGGCCGCCGATGCCGGAGCCGAGGTGATCGACCTCGGTGTCTGCCCGGATGACCCGGTGATCTTCGAGCGACTCCTGCACCAGGGACTCGAGCGAGCCGATGGCGTCTGGGTCTCGGGTGGGAGTTCGGTCGGCACCAAGGACATGACGCTCGACGTGATCGCGCGGGTGCCGGGCAGCGAGATCGTCTTCCACGGCATTTCGGTCGCGCCCGGCAAGCCGACGATCCTCGCGCTCGTCGAGCGCTCGGGGAGCCCCTCGGTTCCGATCCTCGGACTCCCCGGTCATCCGGTGAGCGCCCTGGTGATCGGCGACGTCTTTGGCGTGCCCCTTCTGCGGCGTCAGGGAGGTGAGCCCGCGGGCGCGGCGTTCGCGCCCCGGCATACGACGCGAGCGCGACTGGCGAGGAACATCGATTCTTCGCCGGGGCGCGAGGACTACGTCCGCGTGCGATTGTCCGAGGAGGCTGGAGGGCTTCGCGCCGAGCCCCTGCCGGGTAAGTCGGGGGCGGTCTTCTCGCTCGTACACGCCGACGGCTATGTGGTAGTCGACCTGAACCGGGAGGGCATCGAATCCGGTGAGGACGTCGAGGTCGTTTTGTTTTGAGGGAACGCGATGTCTCGCAAGCGCTATCTGAACAAACAGTCGCTCGGGGCGGCGCGCAGCTCGCTCCTGGCCGCATCGGCCGACCGGACTCCGGTCGAAATCGTTCCGGTCGAGGAGGCGCTCGGCCGGGTGACGTCGGAAGCGGTCTTCGCGCGAACGAGCGTGCCGCACTATCACGGCGCGGCAATGGATGGGATCGCCGTTCGTGCCGAGGACACGTTTGGAGCAAGCGAGGGGCATCCGGTGACCTTCGTTCGCGGTGCGCCGGAGACGGCGGAGCGCCCCTTCGTCTACGTGGATACCGGAAACGCCCTGCCGCCGTGGGCCAACGCGGTCGTCATGATCGAACGCGTCTTTGCCGGCGAGGCACCAACGAGCGGCAACCCGGTGGACCGCACTTTGTCGGCCGTGGTCGTCGGAGACGATTGTTGCGACGACGCTCCAGCGGTGACGGCCGGAGACGATTGTTGCGACGACGAGGGGACCCACGGGCACTCTGGCGCGATGCCCGATGCCGCGGCGACCGATGTCGCCAACGCCGCGACGGTCCACCTCCGCGGCGCCTCCGCGCCCTGGCATCACGTCCGCCTGGTCGGGGAGGACGTGGTCGCGAGTGAACCGCTGCTGCCGCGCGGCCACCGTGTGCGCCCCTACGATGTCGGGGCGTTGCTGGCTGCCGGGGTCTACGAATTGGGTGTCCGGGCGCGACCGGTAGTGGCGATCCTTCCGACGGGAGACGAGTTGATCCAGCCGGGTGACGACGCGCGGCCGGGCAACGTGATCGAGTTCAACTCGCGGATGATTGCCGCCTTCGTGAGCGAATGGGGTGGCGAGCCGCGACGTCTTGCTCCGGTGCGAGACGAACCTGGCGAGATGCGGGCACGGATCGGAGCGGCCCTCGCCGAAGCAGATGTGCTTTGCGTCATTGCGGGCTCCTCGGCCGGGCAGCATGATTTCACCGTCGACGCCCTCTCGGCCCATGGTCGGATCCTTGCCCACGGAATCGACGTGATGCCGGGGAAGCCCGCCAGCCTGCTGGCGGTCTCCGACCCATCGGTACGCGCCCGGGTTGCCGTCGGTGTCCCCGGCTATCCCGTGTCGGCGGCGGTCATCTGCCGCGAGTTGCTGGAGCCGCTCCTCTCCCACCTCGTGGGAGCCGGGGAGCCCGATCGCCCCCGCATCCGGGCGGTGGTGCCGCGTAAGCTCCCGTCCCGTCTCGGTCAGGAGGAGTTCGTGCGCGTGACGCTCGGCCGTGTGGCCGACCGTCTGATCGTCAGCCCGCTCGCACGCGGCGCGGGCGCCATCACGACGATGGTCAAGGCCGACGGCTTCGTTCGCGTCCCGCCCCTGGTCGAAGGGATCAACGCCGGGGAGGAGGTCGACGTCGAGCTGCTGCGCCCACTCGAGGACGTTCTGGGGACCATCGTGGTGACGGGCAGTCACGATCTCACGCTGGGCGTGCTCGAGGATGCCCTGCGGGCGTCGTACCCCAATCAGAAACTGGCCACGAGTTCGGTGGGAAGCCTGGCCGGGCTGCTGGCGCTCGGAAGGGACGAGGCGCACGTCGCGGCGACCCACCTCCTCGATCCCGAGACCGGGGTCTACAACCTTCCCGACATCGAGCGCATCCTCGAGGGAGTCCCGGTGGTCGTCGTGAACCTCGTCGTTCGCGAGCAGGGACTCATCGTGCCCCCGGGCAATCCCCTCGGCCTCCGGTCGGTGGCGGATCTTTCCCGGGCGGGAGTCCGCTTCGTCAATCGGCAATCCGGCGCGGGGACGCGCGTTCTTCTGGACTACCTACTCGACAAGGAGGAGATTTCCCCGGATGCGATCGCGGGGTACGAGCGCGAAGAGTTCACGCACATGGCGGTCGCGGTCGCGGTGCGCAGTGGGCTCGTCGACGTCGGACTCGGTGTGCATTCCGCGGCCGCGGCGCTGGGTCTCGATTTCGTTCCGATCGAACGGGAGGACTACGACCTGGTTCTGCGCGCCGACTTTGCTGAGAGTGAAGCCGGACGGCGCCTGCTGGACGTGATCCGCGGCGAAGCATTTCGCGGCGCGGTGGACGGGCTCGTCGGATACGACACCTCGCGCACCGGGCAGGCGAAATAGAGGATCGGTCGCGGGCCGTCCTCGACGGTCTCCGGCATCGCGTCGTCCGTTGCCGTCGAGGGGAGGGCGCGATAGGAGGAGCGCGAGGGACGTTTCCAGCGGTGAATTCGGCCAGGCAGTACCGGATCGTGCGAGCCGTGGCGTTGGCGAGCATCGCCTTGTCGCTGCTCGTCGCGGCGCGAGGACTCGAGCGCCTCAATACCTGGTATCTCGCCAGCGATCAGTTCGCGTTCCTCACCCTGGCGTCGGACTTGCGCGAGGGGCGAATCACCCGCGAGGACTCCTTCTACGACTACATCGGCGGGCGGGAGCAGCGCGCCTTCGATGCCTACGCGCAGACCTATCGGATCCGCGAAGGCCGTCTGCACTCCCGCTATCCGCCAGGGTTTCCCGCTCTGCTCGCGGTCGCGGGGGCTCTCTTCGGCGAGATCGGCGAGCATGCGCTCAACCCGCTTCTCTATCTTCTCCTGCTCGTCGTTCTGGCGCGACTCGGCCATCTCGTCGTGGTCGGGGAGGGCGCCGTCATCGCCCTGGGCGTCGCGGCGGCGATCCCCTGGTTGGTTCTCCTCCTGCCGACCGACGTCCACCTTTGGGGGATCACGGTAGCCCGGGATCTTCCCACCCACCTGCTGTGTCTGCTGGCGATGGGGGCGGCTGTCCGGGGTCGCTTCGGCGCGGCTGGATTCGCCCTCGGTCTTGCGGCCGTGATCCGTCCCGACGCGGTTCTCTACGTCGTCTCCCTGGGCGCGATTGCGGCCGTACGCGGCGGCATCCCGAGGGCGGTGCTCCAGGGCGCCGTTGGCTTTCTCGCAGGCTCCTGGCCCTTGTTCGTCTACAACTGGGTGACGCTTGGCCATCCGCTCTCGTTCACCCAGGGGTCGGAACTCAGCTACTTCCTGAGCGCGCTCCCCTCGTTCGTGGACACCGCCTGGGCCGCACCCCTGCCGGCGGGCGGGGGCCTCCGTGTGGCGCATTTTGCGCAGACCATGCGGGGCAACCTCGCCCTTCTCTCGGGCTCGTTCGGATGGTTCGCCCTCGCGATCATCCCGGCGGTGCTCCGCGGATGGCGGCGGACGCCGCTCCTGGTCGCCGCCTTCGTTCCCTACGCCGTGGTTGCGACGATCTTCTACGGATTCTGGGGCCACCCCGACCCTCGCTACCTCGTGGGCGTCTCCCTGTGCGGGATCGTCCTGGTCGCGGCCGGGCTGGTCTTTACCGCCGAGCGGGTGGCCGGGTCCGGAGCGGGCGCCGCTTGGCGGATCGGGGTCGGGCTGGTCGCAGTCCTGGCACTCGTCGCCCTGCTTCTCGCCGGCGGACGGAGCGTGGTCCCGGCGCCAGGGGCCGGCGCTACGGTCGTGACCTTCGCGCTGGTTCTCCTTTCGCTGCTGTCCCGCGGCACGCCCGGCGCGCCCCTCCTTCGTCCGCTGGCCCCGTTGGCCGTCCCGGTCGTCTTGCTCTCGCTCGCCCTATGGTCGGTGTGGGAGGGCCCGGCGTACCGGGATCCGTATTCGCGTGCGCAGATCGAGCGCGCGCGCACCATCGTGGAGGCGACGGTACCGCCGGGTTCCATCGTCCTCACGTCCGCGAAGTTGGGTCGACCCGCCGAGAACATCACCCACTATACGGCGGCTCGGGCGGCCTATCTCGGAGAGCTCTCCCTGGCCGCGGGCTCGGCGGCGCGCGTCGCGGCCTTTCATCTGGGCAAGGAGCGACGCGTCTTCTTGTTGCTTCCTCCCGGACCCGCCGTGCGCGGGGTGCGGCTGCCCCGACTCATGAGGACGCGCTTTCGCAAGCACATCGGCTCCGACGAGGGGCTCGATTGGTTTCTCAATCCGACACGCGCGAGGCAGGGGGCGACCCTCTACGAGGTCGTCTACGATTGGCCGCGGTTGACGCCGACCGAGCGTCGGGGGCTCGAGGCGCTGGGTTTGCGTCCGTAGAACGCCGCCGCTCAGGCGTGCATGCGCGGCATGGGAGGAGAGGCCGCCAGGACGGCTGCCTCATGGTCGGCGAGTTCCCGCAGTCGGCTCCGTACGTCCGCGGTCGGATCGACGGCGCGAGCAAGGTCGACGTAGGTTTGATGGTGGCGGGCTTCGCTTGCGAGCAGACTCGTATAGAGCTCGGCGAGGTCGCGTTCTTCGAGTGCCTCGGCGAGAAGTTTCATGCGCTCGCAACTGCGCGCCTCGATCAAGGCGAGACACAATAGAGTGTCCACGGCGCGATCCGGTTCCGTCGGCCGGATCGCCTTCATGAGTTCGCCGGCGTAGGGGCTGGGCACCTGGCGTCGGAAGTCGATGCCGCGTCGGTCGAGATGGTGCAGGACGCGCTCGAAGTGCTCGAGTTCCTCGCGCGCGAGTGCGGCGAGTGGTTCGAGCAGGGGTCGCCGATGTGGGTAGCGAAAAAGAAGGCTCACGGCGGTCGATGCCGCTTTCTTCTCGCAGTGCGCGTGGTCGATCAGGACTTCGTCCAGATCGACCAGCGCGCGAGAGATCCAACCGGGATCGGTTGGAGTCGAGAGGTTCAGCACGTCTGGATCACGGATGGCCCGGCGGCTTTTCGGCGGCGCCCGCGTCGGCGATCTCGAGCAATTCGACGTCGAAGACGAGCGTTGCGCCCGGCTTGATCTTCGGGGGCGCGCCGCGATCGCCGTAGGCGATGTCCGAGGGGCAGACCAGTCGCGCCGTGCCGCCCTTCTTCATCTTCTGGACGCCCTCGGTCCAGCAGGGAATGACGCCGTTGAGGGGGAAGGTCGCCGGTTGGCCGCGGTCCTTCGACGAGTCGAAAACGGTGCCGTCGGTCAGGGTCCCGTGATAGTGCACGGTCACCCGGTCGGTCGCTTTGGGCGAAGGGCCATCGCCTGCCTTCGTCTCGGTGTAGATGAGTCCAGATTCGGTTTTCGTCGCGCCATCGGCCTTCTCGGCCTCTGCCAGGAATTTCTTGCTGCTGTCCTTTTCCTTCACAGCCGCTGCCGCCTGGCGGATTTGGGCGAGCTTCTGGAAATTCTCGCGCTCGGCCATCACGTCGACCTTGGGTTCCTTGCCGAGAACGCCGTCGGAAAGGCCCATCTGCAGGAAGACGAGTTCTTCGGCCGAAAGGTCGAAGGGGGCTACATTCTGGGAGAGCGCCACGCCCAGGGCGTAGAGCGTCTTCTGGTCGTCGGTCTCCGGTGTTGGATCGGCGGCCCGGGCGGGGCTGCTCGGCAGCAGGGCCGCCAGGGCGGCGGCAAGGATGAGCTTTCGCACGTTCGTTCTTCCTTTCGTTGGGGCTCTCGCGTCCGGGCCCGGCCAGGGGGCTCGACGACCGCTTCGAAGAGCATCGAGATTCAGGGGACCAGAAAGTCGTGGCATTTGTAGCCAAACCCTGCAATCGAGAGCGTCAACGCCCGCGGAAGCGAGGCGTGCGCCTTTCGCGCAGAGCGTCGAGCGCCTCCTGATGGTCTTCGCTGCGGAAGGTGACGATCTCGAGAGCCGTCGAGGTGTCGAAGGCGGTATTGAGGGCGTCCTTGCTCAGCTTGTTCACGGCCATCTTCGTGTAGCGGCCAGCCAGGGGTGCACCGGCGGCAAGGCGTCGTGCGTAGGAGAGCGCGTCGTCTGCCAGTCGCTCGGGTGGGGAGACGAAATTCACCAGACCGATGCGTTCCGCCTCGGGTGCGGAGATCCGGTCGCCGGTCATGAGAAAGTGCTTGGCGCGGGCCGGGCCCACGAGGAGCGGCCAGATGGCGGCGCCCCCATCGCCT
The DNA here is from genome assembly GCA_029976905.1 of bacterium. Classification (GTDB taxonomy): domain Bacteria; phylum Desulfobacterota; class Binatia; order UBA12015; family UBA12015; genus VGTG01. Next base: position 19,200 of record JAPOLW010000004.1, read on the forward strand.
GCGACGATTCCGACCCGCACGTGCGGGTCGGCAAAGAAGGCGCTTTCCGCGGCAAAGACGACGTCGCAGAGCAGGGCGAGCGACGCGCCCAGGCCGATGGCAGGCCCTTCCACGGCGGCGACGATGGGAACCTCGACTTCGAGGAGGTCCCAGATCATCTGTTTCCCGTCCCGGCGCACCGCCTCCAGAACCTCGGGCTTCTGGAATTCCGGGAACCAGTCGAAGTCGCCGCCGGCCGAGAAGACGCGGCCGTTGCCGGTGAGCAGGACCGCACGCGCTTCGTCCTCCCGCTTGAGCGCGCGGAAGAAGTCGGCGAGTTCCTCGTGCAGCACGGCATCGACGGCATTCAACTCGTTTCGGGGGTGCGCAATCTCGACGCGCAGGACGTCGCCGTCGCGCTCGGTGCGGATCGTCTCGAAGTCGTAGACCGGGGCCATGCGGGGATCGTGCCATCCGGATTCGACTTGCGCGAGGGGCCTGGCGTGGGCTTGATGAAGAGTATGAATTCGTGGGATCTGGCGCTCTGGGCCGTTGCTCTGGGGACCCTGGTCGGGGTCCCGGCCTACGCGCGTCTGGTGCGCGGCCGCCAGTACTCGATCTTCGGCCTGATCATCCTCGCTGTTTCACTCCCGGGCGCACTCGCTCTACACGCCCGTCTCGATGCGCTGCTGCCCGCCCTCGCCCCGTGGGTTTCGGCCTTGTTCCTCTTCGGGATGCTGGCGACCGCAGGGCACCTCACGGCGCTGGTCCGGCCGCGACTTCGAGCGACGCCGTTCCGGCTCATGGTGAGTATTCCCGGCATGGCGTTCGTGGCGCTCGGTGCTCTGGCCGGAGTCTGGCTCGTCGCGCTCCTGCCCGTGCGCGGCGTACTCGCGCTCGCGGGTGCGGACGGTCTCGCTCAGACCCTGCGTTGGCTCGATCTCGTTCCCGTGGTGGTCGTCGTTCTATCGGTGGTGACATCGATGCGTCTCGTCGAGGAGGTCGTGTCCTTCAGTCTCGCGGACGACGGCCCGGAGGAGTTCGCGCGCCTTCCGGTGCGACGCTATCGACGACGGGTGCCGGAGCCAACCCCGGGGAGGCCGCTGCGCATCGTCCAGGTGACCGACCCCCATCTGGGTCCCTGGCAACCGGTCCACAAACTGCGACGCAGCATCGAGCGCCTCATCGCGATGGAACCCGATCTGGTTCTATTGACCGGAGATTTCCTCACCATGGAGGGCATGGGATCCCCGGGCGCACTGGGCCGCGCCCTGGCGCCCTTACGTGCGCTGCCAGGTCGGTGCTTTGCCGTCTTTGGCAATCACGATCACGAGTCGCCCGACGAGGTGCGGGATGGATTGCGTTCCGCCGGGATTCAACTGCTCCTCGACTCGGAGGCCTTCGTGGACACGGCGGCCGGACCCGTTCAGATCGTCGGGGCCGACTACCGCCGGCAGGAACGGCGTGAGCATCTGCAATCGGTGCTCGAACGGAATCCGCGGCGGGCAGGGCACGTGCGGCTTCTCCTGCTGCACGATCCGAGCGCGTTCAAGCACGTGCCCAAGGGGCAGGTGGATCTGACCCTTTCGGGCCACACCCACGGCGGCCAGCTGGGCACGGTGAGCTTCGGTTTCGATTGGACCGTGCTCAAGCGCACGGCCTGGCCGGATCATGGACTCTTCGCGCATGGCGCGAACCGGCTCTACGTCCACCGCGGGACCGGATTCTACGGCTTCCCGCTGCGCATCGGTGTCCCCGGCGAGGCGTCGCGGCTCGACGTCTCGATCGCGAAATCCTGAGCCCGGCCGACCGGGGCCTCATCGTCCGGTGGCGCGCCGCTGGCCGCGGCCGCCGAGAGTCCGTGACTGAGGGGCACCGGCCCGCGCCACGAGCCAACCGCAACCGGGCAGCTCGAGTTCACCCGAGGTCACGCGTTGGCCGGCCGAGGGACCGACGCCGTCGAGGACCGTCCACGAAAAGCCGGTCGGAAGGCGGGCGCGGCGCGTGCGGCGGCCCATGTTCACCACGACGGCGAGGCGTTCGGCCTGGAACTCGCGCAGATAGCCGAAGATCGACTTCTCCTGGGCCAGTGCGCGCTGGCCACCCCGGTGGAGGGCGCTCTCTCGCCGACGCAGCTCGATCAGGCGTCGGTGCCGTTGCGCCCGTCTCCGGTTTTCGGGGAGTCCAGTGTTCGTTCCGAAGTCCAGGCACGGCGTACCCCGCAGGGTGAGATGAAGGGCGGTGGTGCAGGCGAGCGCGGCTTCGCCGTCGAGCCCGATGGCGAACGGGCCGCGGCGGGGCGCACCGATCACGTGTCCGGGCCAGTGGGGCTTCGGATAGGCCTCCTCCAGACCTTGGATCGC
>JAPOLW010000004.1:21551-25503 GCA_029976905.1 bacterium
CCCGCCACGGCAGCCAGGAGAGTGTGGTTTCGATCACGAGGTGCGGTCCGGGCACCGCAGGTCCGGGCCCCCCTTCGGGCCGTCGCGCGACGAGGATCCGGTCTGGAGACTCGTCGACGATGTCGCGCAGGATCTCCGCGGGGCTGGCTCCCCCGGCGCCGGGATCCGGGGACGGCTCGAAGAGCCGCGTGACCTTGGAGCCACGAGCACGCGGGGACTCTCCCAGCTCGATCACGAGGCCCCGGGCTCCGCGCGTGCACCAATCCCGTCCTGTGGCGGCCAGCTGGTCGGGGTCATCGATGCCGGAGAGCTCGATCAGCAGGCGGATGCCCGATTCCGAGGCTGCCTCGAGGGCCGCTCGCCCCTCGTCGTCCCTGGCCGGACGCAGAATCAGACCATCGACACCCAAAGCAGCCGCACCCCGGACGCGCTCGACGATGCTTGCGGCTTCCTCGTGGGCGCCCGATACGAGCCGGGCAAGCACGCCGTCTTCCCACCAAGACCTGGGATCGTCCACGGTTCCCGCTTGCTTCTCCTACGGCTCGCGGTCACGGCGACTCCGGACGGTCGGTCTACGGCCGCGCGGAGTCGGTTCGACCTCGTTGCAGGCCGCCGATCAGGCGGCCTGGACTTCTTTTTCGGCGACCTGGGGCTTGGGAGGCCGGTTGCCCGTCATCGCCTTCCAGGCCATGCGAAAGGTGACCTTGATTCCCTCGACGCCGAGGTAGGGGAAGGTGAGCGGGATCAGCAGCACATAGAGAAAGAGCGCGAGGCGCTTCATGCGATGCCGGATGATCCACCGGATCGCCGGCTTCATGAACTCGGGGGACTTCGCGTAGACCGGTGTAATCTTCGCGAGCGTCTCGGCCAACTCCTTGTGTGGGTGCTTCAGGATCGACTCGTGGTGATAGCCGGAGATGCCCTGGCGCACCTTTTCCTCGCCCTCTTCGTCGAGGTATCCGAGCTGCACCGAAGCATCGTACATCTTGGTCTTCGGGAAGGGGTAGAAGACGTAGGCCGACGATTGCGTCGGCTTGATCTCGTCGATCATCTGAAGCGTCTTGAACATCTGCTCTGGCTGCTCGCCCGGGCTTCCGTAGATGCAGGACGCCTGCAGGCCGATGCCTGCGTCGAGAATGCGTTTTGCAGCGGTCTTGATGAGGTCGTCCTCCATGGGACGCTCCATCATGTTGCGCCGGATGCCCGGATCTCCGGAGTCGACGCCCATGAAGATCGTATGGCAATTGGCCGCCTTCATGGCCGAGACGAGCTGCGGTCGGATCGTCGTCGGGTATCCAAAGCAGTACCAGGGAAGGTTGATCTCCTTGCGGTATGCCTCGCAGAATTCCTCGACCCACTTGGGGTTCGTGGTGAAGTTGTCGTCGTGCACGGAGACGTATTGCGGGTCATACGTCTGAAGATTTTCCTTGAGCTCCGCGATCACGTTGGGAATCGATCGCTTGCGCAGGAAGTTGCCGTGCCCTTTGAAGATCTCTCGCTGGTAGTGGATGTTGCAGAAGGTGCATTTGAAGGGACAGCCGCGGCCGGTGAAGACCTCCAGATTGTCCTTGAAACACCCGTACTCATACCAGAGCTGCTTCTCGGGGAAGGGGAACTCGTCGAGTTCGTTCTGCAGGGGGCCCATCTCGTTGCGGTGGATGAGGCCGTCCTTCTTGATCCACATCGTCGGGACGGTGGTATGGTCCTCGCCCCGCTCCATGCGATTGGCCAATTCGAGAAGCGCGATCTCGCCCTCGCCGATGCACGCCATGTCGATGTTGGGGTTCGACAGGACATAGTCGGGCAAGGCCTGGGCGTGGTGGCCGCCCATGAGGATCGGCACCTCGGGCATCGACTCCTTGAGCTTCTCGGCCATCTTCGTCGCGAAGGGGTAGAGATTGGTCAGACACCCCATCGCGATGAGGTCCGGCTTGAAGCTGCGCGCTCGCTCGAGGAGCTCCTCGTGGCGGTTCATCCAGGCGAGGTGCGGGAACTTGATGAAGAGGTTGTCGTCGAGGCCCGGGTCGAAGATCAGGTCGATCTCGTGGCCGTGGCTCTTGAGCATCGACATGCAGTAGCCGACGCCCAGATTCTCGATTCCGCGGTAGTAGAAGAGAACGCGCATAGTCTCCCGTTAGGATGGGGGTCAGAATGACCGTATGTCAACGTCGCATTTCCGCGCCCTGGCGGGCGGTCCCGGGGCCGGGTGAGTTCCTTGCTAATCCCGGGGATTAGCTCGCCTGAATCCCCCGGAGCGGCCTCATGACACGATGCGGTACTCGCCGCGGCCGATTCGCTCTCGAGGGCTGCCGCGGCGGCATTTTGCGGGCTGCTGGTATCGCCCGCGGCCAGGAGGCCCGCAGCGACCGCCCCGACGAGCAGCGCGACCGGGGCGATGCCCACGGCCGCCGTCCAGGTATAGCGCCACAACGGTACCCCGGCGGCGCCGGCGGCGCTGTTGACCAGGTGGGGGCCCAGGGGAAACCATCGGGCGCAAATCAGAAATCCGGGATGGTCGACGGGGAGGTGACGCAACCAGCCCGGTAGCCGCGTCCGCGTCGGCGCGGCGTCGACGCGCTTCGCGATTCGTCGCACGAGGCCATACTCGATCCACGCGGCCAGCATCCAGGACGTCCATACGAGCAGTACCCCGTTGGGGAATCCGTAGACGACGCAGAGAGCGACCCCGACGACGTCGCTCGGAATCGGCGACAGCGACAACGCCACCGCGGTTTGCAGGGGCAGGAGCACCAGTGCCGGGATGGGCCCATGCAGACGTTGCGCCCAGGCCAGCGCCCGCGGCACGTCGAGCCAGGCCCACGCGGCCCAACCCAGCAGGCTCAGCCCGAGCAGGAAGACGAGTGCGTGGGATCGGCGCAATCTGGGCACGTGGCCTCGGGGGGGATCGGCTGCCCGCCAGGGGAGGGCACCGCGGATGGACCCGCAAGGGTCTCGATCGTCCGACCGCCGCCCGCTGCGGCGAGCGCGGCCACTTTTTTCGTCGAGCAGGAAAGCATCGGTGGAGAACCGCCCGGACATTACTCCCGGTTGGGCGGGGTCGTCCAGCGGGGTGAACGCGCGTGGGGAGTCGCGGCTTGTTCGCCCCGGGCGGCTCGGCTAGCGTTGCTTCTCGACGCCTGGTCGGCCCTGATCGATGATCATTCTCGGACTCTCGTTCTATTACCACGATAGCGCGGCCGCCCTGGTCTCGGACGGTACCATCGTGGCCGCAGCCGAGGAGGAGCGTTTCTCCCGGGTCAAGCACGATAGTGGCTTCCCGCGACTGGCCATCCAGTTCTGCCTCGAGCGCGCCGGCCTCACGATCCACGACGTCGACTACATCGTCTTCTACGAAAAGCCGTTCGTGAAGTTCGAGCGCCTTCTGCTGACGGCGTTTGCGACCTTTCCCCGATCCCATCGCGTCTTCACCGAGAGCATGCGTCGGTGGATCACCGACAAGTTGTGGATCAAGCCGCTGATCAAGGACCAGCTCAAGGTCGATCCCCGCAAGATCCTCTTCTGCGACCACCACATGTCGCATGCGGCCGCCTCCTTCTTCTGCTCGCCCTTCGACGAGTCCGTCGTGATTACGGTCGATGGCGCCGGGGAGTGGTCCACGGGTACCGTCGGTGTCGGTCGTGGCACCAGGATCGAGATCGAGCAGGAGGCTCGCTTTCCGCATTCCCTCGGGCTGCTGTACTCGGCGTTCACCGCCTACTGCGGCTTCGAGGTCAATGAGGGCGAATACAAGCTCATGGGGATGGCTCCCTACGGGACGCCGCGGTACGTCGACAAGATCGAAAAGATGGTCCACGTGGGGTCCGACGGGTCCTACTGGCTGGACCTGGACTATTTCGCGTTCCACTATTCGCCCGACAACACGCTGGCGCCAAAATTCTCCGAGCACATGGGCAAGCCACCACGCGATCCGGCGCTTGGGGACAAATCTCTC
>JAPOLW010000500.1 GCA_029976905.1 bacterium
GGCCATGGGCCAGCGCCACGACGTCCCCCCGCGGGAAGGCGCCCGCGCGTCCGGTTCCATGCGGTCCATGCCGTAGGCGACCAGGGCCACGATCGCCGGCAGAATCATCTGCACGGCATCGACCGAGCCATGTACGCCGACGACGATCGCGCGCTCCGAAGGAGACAGCAGATCGATGCCCCGGCGCGACGAGGCAAGCAGGGTCGCAACCAGAACCGCCTCCGCCGAAGCGACGATCACCATGGCCACGAAGCACATCCAGAGCGTGCCCAACACCAGGGCCAGCCGCCCGGCGAGATTGCGGACCGGCAGCGCGATGGCGAGGCCGAACGCGGCGACCAGGAAGGCCAGGAGATTCTCGGCCTCCCAGCGACCCATCCATTGGCCGGGCTCGAAAAGGAGCCCCCGGATCTCCACGACGTGCCCCGAGGGCTGCAACGCCGTCACCAGGGGCGGCGACCACAGCCAGGCGAGCAGACGCTCCGCGGCGCGGCAGACGAGAGCCAGCAGCACCTCCCGGAAGGGCAGGCAGATGGCGAGAGCCACCGCGACGCCGATCGCGGCGCGGGCCAGAAACTCAAGCGCTCGGGGCAAGGCGGGTTTCCGGCCGGACGAAATGCTCGGCCCAGAAGATCCAGACCCCCATCGAGAGCGCGATCACCAGCGTCTGCCAGACGTAGATGTGGACCTCCTCGAAAACCGCGGGCCAGTAGGCACCCAGAACGAGAAGGCTCGCAACGCGCACGAGGTTGAAGACGAAGATCGAGGGGAGCCCAATCAGGACCCCCCAGAGGCGAGCCCGCCAGGAGGTCGGAAAGGCGAGGACCGCGGCCAGGTAGATCGTCGCGGGAAGTACGCCGTTGCAGGCGTCCACGACCACGACCCGGAACCCATCGAAGCTCACGAAGGTGCCCCGGACGCTGGCGTCGCCAAACGGGGAGAGGACGGCCGCCGAAAGCCAGGCGATCAGGGCGCAGAGCGGCTCGTGCAAAAAGCGATCGGCCACGTCGAGCGAAACCAACCAACGAAAGGACACGACCAATGCGAGAAAAGCGATGGCGAACGTAAACGCGCCACCTCTCGTCTTCGAAGACTGAGACAACGGGGTGAATGCTAGTCCATCCGCACGATACGCGCCAGAGGGAGACCCGGGCCGGGAAGATCTTCCCCGATGCGCGCGGCCCGGGGAGGCCTGCTCCCCGCCAAGCACGACGCGGGCCCCCTTCCCAGGGCGCGGGACGAGCCCTCCCCGGACGGTCCCGACCCGAAGCGGGGGACGTGGAGATCGGGCGTCCGCTCACCCGTCCTCGAGATCCTCGGGGGGACGAGAGCCCGGACCGAGGCGGCGTCGCAGCTCGGCCTCGAGCTCGCGAATCGCCGCGCTACAGTGCTCCGCCTTGAGCGCGGCGAGGCGGGGGTGGCCCCGTTCGCGCTCGCGGTCCCACTCGTCGGCGAATCGACCCGAGGTGATGTCGGCAACGAGTTCCTTCATTCGGGAAGCGACGTCGAGGTGGTCGTAGGCCCCCCGTCGGGAGAGCTGACCGTACTGACTCGTCGGAGAATGGAACTCCATCTGCTCCACGAAGCCGCTCTGCCGCAGGAGTCCATAGGTACGCTCGACTTCGCCCGAGAGCACCAACTCGGTCATGATCGCCTCGAGGGGAATGCCCTGCTCGAGCATCGCGCCGACGAAGGCTCCATTGACGTGCGTGAGCGCTGGAGAGAGGACCTGTTCCACCGCGAGATCCAGAATCGCTTCCTGCCGCGCGTCCATTTCGATCGCACCTTCGCGCAATCCACCGATCGCGTGGGCGACGGCGAGGAGCTTCTCTTGCGCCCGACCGGTGACGTCTCGATGGACGCCCAGGGCGCTGATGAAGCCGCGCCCCTCGAGGTAACAGCGGCGCACTTCCGGCCCGAGCATCCGCGGAGCGATCAGTCCGGCATCCCCGGGAGGATCGAGGCGACCGAAGGCCAGCGTATAGCCGCTGGCCACGATGGTGAGCGACTGCGCCGAGGGGCGGAGGTTCAGGGCGGGAATGACGTCGTCCGGTATGAGAAGACACAGGATGTCGGCCGCATCGGCCGCCTCGAGCGGTTCCGCCTCGAAGCCGTCGTCCCGGGCCTGCTCGCGCGAGGCATCTGCACGCACGCAGACCCGCACGGCAATCCCGGAATCCCGCAGATTCCGTGCCCAGGAGCGCCCCTGGTTCCCATACCCGACCACCGCGACATCCGCGCCCTCGAGAACCCCCGGATCGGCATCTCTTTCGTAGAAGATCGTCGTCATCGGATGTAGGTTCCGCACCGAGGGGCGGGGGTCAAGGTCGGGACCGCAGCCGTCAACTCGTCAAGCGGGCCGTGATGGCGCCCCGGGCTCCGGCGAACAGCCCCGCGGAAACCCCGACGATGTAGGTCAGATCCCAGAGCGCGACCGGACCGAATTCCCCCGCGAAGCACGCCCGCGCCAGACGAACCGGATGCAGGAGGGGCAGAACTTCCGCGACCAGAAGCCAGATCCCGTCGAGACGCTCGCCGATCGGGAAGAAAACGTCCGAGAAGAGGAAGAGCGGCGTCAGAAAGAGCGTGAAGTAGAAGCTGAAGAAGTCGAGGGTCGGCACGCGCAGGCTGAAGGTCACTCCAATCATTGCGAACAGCAACCCGGTCAAGGGAACGATGGCGAGAGCGAGCACGGCATGGGGCAGCGGAGCGAGACCGTAGGCGGCAACGACCACGAAGAAGATACCGCCGTAGATCGACGCACGCGTCACCGCCCAGAGGACCTCTCCGGCGAGCACATCCACGGGCTGCAAAGGCGTCGTCAACATCGCGTCGTAGGCCTTCTCGAACGTCAGGCGCACGTAGATGTTGTACGTCACCTCGAAGCTCGCCCCATTCATCGCCGCGACACAGATGAGACCGGGGGCCAGGAACTCGACGTAGGACAGGCCACCCATCTGATCGATATAGGCGCCGACGCCGACCCCGATCGCCATGAGATAGAAGACCGGCTCGAAAAAATTCGGCAGAAGATTGAGCTTCCAGGTGCGCGCGTACATCGAGGCATTGCGGCGCCACACCGAAAGGGCGTGGGGAAAAGAGATCCTCACGTTTCGGCCTCGTCGATTCGCGTTCCGGTGAGCGCGAGGAAGACGTCCTCGAGATTCGTGGGTCGGACGACGGGGCGACCCACGCCTCCGAGATCGCGATGTGCGTGTTCGAGAAGCGGCGCCGCATCCTCGACGTAGACCATGAGCCGGTTGCCCACCCGCACCCGACGGGCCGCCGGCGCGGCGGCGACCACGCGGCGTTCGCCGTCGGCATCACAATCGATCTCCAAGGCCTCGGCAGCGAGATGGCGGGCGATGAGCTCACCGGGAGCCCCCTCGCTCTCGACCCGGCCGTCGGCGAAGACGGCCACGCGATCACAGAGACGCTCGGCCTCATCCATGTAGTGCGTGGTCAGG
>JAPOLW010000501.1 GCA_029976905.1 bacterium
GGGGCGCGGGCGAGCCGTCGGCTCAGCGGTTGACGGGTGGCTCGTTCGTCACCCGCCGTACGGCGACCTCTCGCACGACACGGCGTTGCCCGAAGGGGGAGAGAATGGTCACGACCGGCGGGTCGATCTCGACGACGGTGAAGGGTCCCGGTTCGGCCATCAGCACCACGAGGTCTCCCAGGCGAAGGTCGTCTTCCGGCCTGTCTTCGGTTCCCGGTGCTCCGGCTTGTTCATTCTCTTCCACGACCTGAAATCGTACGCTTTCACCCTGCGGATCGCAAAGCCCCCGGGGTTCCGGCCGGTCTGCCGGGGCCGCCCGGGGGGAGCGGGTTCCCTGGAAACGCCCGACCCGGCGCCGCCGGATCCGAGCGGTTCGGAAGGAGGCGGCCCGGAAACGACGCCCCGGCCACGGGCCAACCGGGAAGGCCCCTCCGCCCGGGGCGCCGCAGGCGGAGAAATGAAACGGAGGGGGTGGGATTCGAACCCACGAGGGCTTTGACACCCTGCCGGTTTTCAAGACCGGTGCCTTAAACCTGACTCGGCCACCCCTCCGTACAAAGACGATCTCGTTTGCGCGCCGACTTGGAGAATTCGAACACCGCAATCTTCGGTGCCCTCGCGAGCGCCGTCGTAGTCCGATAGCACCGACGGACGACAGGCTCATCCCCCGCCGCGTCGGAGGCGTCGTCCTCGTTTGTCCGGGGTTGGCGTGATTTGTAGGGTGCTGCACGGTCAGCGGGTGCCGGCGGCGCCCCCGAAAGGAGGGTCGAATGAAGAAAGCCATCGTCATCGGAGTGGGGCCGGACCGGGGCCTTGGAGGCCAGCTGTGTCGACGCTTCGCCTCGCTCGGCTTGCACGTCCTGGTGGCCGGTCGGACGCGCGAGAAGCTCGACGCGATCGTCGAGGCCATCGGCTCCGCGGGCGGCAGCGCCGAGGCGGTGGTGGCGGACGCGACTCGCGAAGACGAGATCGTTGCGCTCTTCGATCGTGCCGCCGGCGACCTCGATCTCGCCGTCTACAACGTCGGGAACAATACGCCGGGGCGCATCGAGGACATGGAAGCCCGATATTTCGAGAAGAGCTGGCGGATCTGTTGTTTCGGTGGGTTCCTCTTCGGTCGCGAGGCCGTGCGCCGCATGAAGCCGCACGGGCGCGGGACGCTTCTCTTCACGGGGGCGAGCGCATCGCTGCGCGGTCGCCCCTTCTTTGGAGCCTTCAATTCCTCGAAGGGAGCCCTCCGCAATCTGGCGCAGGCGATGGCGAAAGAATACGCGGCCGATGGCATCCACGTAGGCCATGTGGTGGTCGACGGCGCCATCGCCGGGGACAAGATCATCGAGGGACTGCCGGCGTACGCGGAGAAACTGGGCGAGGACGGGATGATCAGCCTCGAGGGGATCGTGGATGGCTACGAGTTCCTCTACCGCCAGCCGCCGCGTGCCTGGACCTTCGAACTCGACGTCCGCACCTCGAAGGAGAACTGGTAGCCCCCGGGGCAGGAGGCAGCTGCTCAGAACGTCGTCGCGTAGTCCACGAGCTTCGGTCGCGCCATTTCTTCGCGAAAGCGGTCGAAGGTGAATGGCCATGCCGTCGGCAGCCCCGATGCGTCGAGATACCAACTCCGGCAGCCGCTCGCCCAGATCGTGTTCCTTGCTGCCTCGCGGCGCTCGCGATCGAAGCGCTCCATGGCTCGATGGGAAACGCACAGGGTGCGGCAGCGCCGGGTGCGAACCTCCTCCACGAGTTGCAGGAGATATCCGAGCTGGAGTTCGGCGACCTCGATGAGGGAGAAATTACCGACCGGACCATTGGGGCCGTTGAGCAGGAAGAAATTCGGGAAGTCGGGGACGGTGAGCGCGAGGTACGCGGTCGGGCCATCCTTCCAGGCATCGTCGAGGTGGCGCCCCCCGACGCCGAGCACCTCCATGGGGCGCACGAAGCGGTCCACCCGGAAGCCGGTAGCGAGGACGAGGACGTCGAGTTCGTGCAGAGCGCCGTCGCGGGTGCGGACCCCTTTTTCCTCCAACCGCTCGATCTCTTCGGTGACCAGCCGTGCGTTGGGTCGCTGAATCGCTTCGTAGAAGCGGTCGGAGAGGACCAGCCGCTTGCAGGCGGCGCGGTAGGTCGGTCGTAGCTTCTCCCGCAGGACGGGGTCGCGCACGCTCTGTTCGAGGTGTTGCCGACACATCTCCTGCGTCATCTCCAGGATCGGTGACTCGGCGTCGACCAGGATGTTGGCAAACCCATCCGTGAAGCGCCGCGCCGTCTCTTCCCGGATGGTCTGCATGGCGCCCGGATTTCGGCGGAATTCCTCGTGCTCGGCTTCGCTATAGGGGGGATTCTCCGTGGGCATGATCCACTGGGCCGTGCGCTGGAAGAGCACCAACTCGTCCACGTCATCGGCCAGCGCCGAGACGATCTGGATCGCTGACGATCCCGTGCCGACCACGCCGACGCGCCGGTCGCGCGTCGGCACGTCATGGTCCCAACGGGCGCTGTGGAAGGCCGCGCCTGCGAAGTCGGCCATGCCTTCGAACGCGGGAATCGCGGGGTGGTGCAGAACGCCGGTCGCGGCAATCACGAAATCGGCAACGTCCCGCGTTCCCTCCTTCGTGCGCAGATGCCAGCGACCATCCTCGAAGCGGCATTCGGTGATCTCGCTATCGAAGCGGATGCGGGGGTAGATTTCGTAGCGCCGGGCGATGTCCTCGAAGTAGCTCCGGATCTCCGGCCCCGAGGAATAGCGCCGACTCCACTCGGGATTCAGGGCGAAGGAATAGCTGTAGAAGTGCGAGGGGACGTCGCAGGATAAGCCGGGGTAGGTATTCTCGAACCACGTGCCGCCGACGCCGGAATTCTTTTCGTAGACCGTGACGTCGTCATGACCGGCCTTGCGCAATTCGATGGCCGCCAGGAGGCCCGCCATGCCGGCCCCGATCACGACGAAGCGTAGATCCCTACCGTCGGTGCTCATGGCTCTGCGACCTCCTCCTGCCTTCTCGTTGGCGCCCCGTCCACGGACGGACGGTCGCGCTCTTCGGACCGCCCATGCTCGGGCGTCGCCCGCAGGCGCGCGCGAAGCAGAACGTGCCCACCCCGATCTCTTCCTTGCCCGGGCCCTCGACGCTGGGGGCCTTCCCGGCGGCCCGATCGATGACGTCGGAGAACTCTTGTGAGGCGTGATGCAACCTGGCCATGGGTGCCTTCTCTTCGCCCGCCTGCCGAAGACCGTTGCGACCGGCAGCGCCCGGGCACTCTCTCTCAGTCGTAGACGATCACCTGGCGGGCGACCTCGCCGCGGCGCATGCGGTCGAAGGCATCGTTGAGATCGTCCAGACCGATGCGAGCCGAGATCATTTCGTCGAGCCGGAGGCGACCATCGAGGTAGAAGTCGATGTATTTGGGCATGTCGAAGCGGAACCGGTTCGAGCCCATGAAGGATCCGGTGACCTTCTTCT
>JAPOLW010000502.1 GCA_029976905.1 bacterium
GCTGACCTGCCGTTTCGCCAACTTCCCCTGGAGGATCTCGACGACGGCCTTCACCTTGTAGTCGTCGTCGGAGACGATCTGGATCGCCTTCTTCTCGGGAAACTCGATCGTGGTCTTCGATCCCTTGAAGTCGTAGCGCTGCTGGACCTCGCGGCGCGTCTGGTCCAGGGCGTTGTCGACTTCCGGCAGATCGACCTCGGATACGACGTCGAATGAGGGCACGAAATTCCTCCTTGCATGGCGGAGCGACCGTCGGCCGCTCTCGGGCTGCGTCTATAACCGTCCCCGGGCCCCGGTTTCCAGCGCCCGGCCCGGCGCCCTTTCCGATGGGTCGGGACGGCCGCTCTCCCCGACGAGGGCGCGCCAGCAGCCCAAACCTCATGTGTCGCCGGGCAGGGGGCCGCGGTCACCGACCCCCTGCCCCGGGAGCCTCGATCACGTCGGTCCCTTCGGGGCGCTCGAAGACGAAGCGCCCGGCCTCCACCCCCTGGTTCCGACGCGCGTCGATCAACCGGACCTCGGTGACGTTTCCAAGCGGGTCCCGCACGGTCGCCGCGCGCAGATCGTAGGTCTGCGGATCGACGTCGAGCACCAGTAGGCCGACACCGTCTCCCGACTCTTCCCTGGGCCGCAGCTCGAGACGCACCGCCCCATCCGCGGCCTTCGGCAGCAGTCGAGGTGCAAAGTCCCGACCAATCCGGGCCACCCCAAAGAGAAAGGAAACCGGCGTCTGGGATTGGAACGCCATCTCCAGGGGCGCGCGCAGCACCTGCTGGTCGTCGGGCTGATGGATCCACAGATGCTTCCCGTCGGCCACGATGGTCTGCGGTTCGGGGGAAATATACTCCCATCGCATGCGCCCCGGTTTGGCGAAATACATCCGCCCCTTCGAGCGCAGGACCTGTCCGCCCGCCTGGAGGCGCATTTCCTGGGTGAAATCTGCCGCGAGGTCGCTGGTGGCGTCGTAGCGGTCCTGCACCCGGGTCGCGACCTCGTCGGCGTCGTCGGCCACGGCGGTCGTCACGAAACCCAGCGCTAGAGCGAACGCCGCCGCCCGGGCCAGGCGGCTCCTCACGACTCCTCGTAGCCGGCGCGAACCAGCACTTCGCGGCCCCCCCGATGATCGGGACTACTGACGACACCCTCGCGCTCCATGCACTCGATCATCCGTGCCGCGCGGTTGTAGCCGACCTGAAGCCGTCGCTGGACGTAGGAGATGGAGGCCTTGCCCGTTTCGGTGACGATCTGCAGGGCCTCGTCGTACATCGCATCGTACGTCTCCTCCCCGCGCTCGCCTCCCGGACCCTCGTCGTCGGCGCTCTCGTCCTCGAAGAGCTCCATCCGGTAGTGCGGCTTCTGCTGCTCGCGCACGAAGTCGGTGACCTTCTGGATCTCGGCGTCGGAGACGAAGGCGCCATGGAGGCGTTGCAGCCGAGAGGTTCCGGGCGGCAGGAAGAGCATGTCGCCCGCCCCCAGGAGACGCTCCGCGCCCATCATGTCGAGGATGGTGCGGGAGTCTACCTTGCCGGCGACCTGAAAGGAGATCCGCGACGGAAAATTGGCCTTGATGAGCCCCGTGATGACATCGACCGAGGGACGCTGCGTCGCGATGACCATATGGATCCCCGCCGCGCGCGCCTTCTGCGCGAGCCGGGTGATCGGCTCTTCACAGTCCCGGCGCGTCATCATCAGGTCCGCGAGTTCGTCGATGATCACCACGATCCGGGGGAGGTGTTGATGGGCGACGGGATCGTCTCCTTCGGCGTCCTCGCTCTCGTCGAGCGCAATGACCTCCCCGGATCCATCCGCGACCGACCGATTGTAGGAATCGATGTTGCGGACGCCCTTCTCCTTCATGAGCTTATAGCGCTCGTTCATCTCCTTGACGAGATTTTCGAGAACGGCGACCGCCTGCTTGGCTTCGGTGATCACCGGCACGACCAAATGTGGGATCTCCTCGTACGTCGCAAGTTCCAGCATTTTCGGATCGACGAGGACGAGTTGGACATCGCGAGGGCTTGCCCGCATGAGGATGCTGACGAGCAGGGTGTTGAGGAAAACCGACTTTCCGGCCCCTGTCGCACCGGCGACGAGCAGGTGCGGCATGCGCGCGAGATCACCGGAGACCGGAGTCCCCGTGGTGTCCTTGCCAAGCGCAAGGGCGAGGGTCGACTTCGACTGTTCGAAGGCATCGGACGACACGATCTCGCGCAGGGCCACCGTTTCGCGACGCGCATTCGAGACCTCGATCCCGACGACGGATTTTCCGGGAATCGGCGCCAGGATGCGGACGCTCATCGCCTGCATGGCCATGGCGAGATCATCTGCCAGAGCCGTGACGCGATTGACCTTGATCCCGGGCGCTGGCTCGAACTCGTAGGTGGTGATGACCGGCCCGGGGTGGATGCCCATGACCCGGCCCTGCACGTTGAACGTGTGCAGCTTGGCTTCGAGCACGCGCGAACTCGCGATCAGCGCGTCGTGATCGACCTCCACGCCGCCCTCGACGGGTGGGTCGAGAAGCGACGCGTCGGGGAGACAGTAGGAGGTGCCATCGGCAAAGGGCATCTCGACCTGACGCCGCCGGCTGTCGGGTTCGGCTTCGACCGGCTTCGGTGTGGAGATCACCGGCTCACGCCGTCGCTCCCGCTCGACGGGGCCTCGCACACCCGGCCGGCCGGGAATCACCTGCTCGTGTCCGAGCAGGATTGGTTCCCCCTCGACGTCTTCTTCGCGGTCCGCCCAATCACGGGCGCGCGCCCGCCCCCGTCGGACGAGACCGGCGGCGTGCCGGCCGCCGGCGCGCGCGACCCCGAAAAGCGTTTGCCCACTGGCGTAGGCGCCGAAGAGCAGGAAAGCGGCGGTCGCGGTCACCCAGGCCCCGGTCGGGCCGGTCCAATCGGAAAGCAGAGTCGCCGCGAGGCCACCGATGATCCCACCGGCATCCCCTTCGCGAAAACGACCGATCGCCAGGTTCGCGAGCATCGCAAAGGAGACGAGAGCTCCGGTGGCGGCGATCAACCGCGCACCGTCCACCTGCGGATGCGCCCCCTGGTAGACGGCAAAGGCGAGGCCGAGAAGCCCGGCCGGGACCAGGAAGGAGGCCACCCCCAGGGAGGTGACCAGGACGTCGGCCAGCACGGCACCGAGGGGCCCGAAGGCATTCTCGGTGGAACCGGGGCGGTAGGTCGTGATGGCGAGCAGAACGAGACCTCCAGCCAGGCCGAGGCAGATCGAAAGTGCCTCACGCCCGAACGAACGTCCCCCCTCCTGCGCCTCTTCCTCCAGCGAAACGGCTCGCGCCGTCCTGCGCGCCGCCTTTGCTCGCGTCGCCACGACCCCCCTTGCCCTGCGGGGACCCATCCCCGCCGCCTTCCGACGCTACCCCAAGTGCGCACCTTGGACAAACCAGGATCGGCGGGGCGGCCACCCGCCGTTGCCCCGC
>JAPOLW010000503.1 GCA_029976905.1 bacterium
GGCGCCGTGACACCCGCGGCGACCATGGCTCCCGCCGTCGGCGCCGTGACACCCGCGGCGACCATGGCCCCCGCCGTCGGCACCGTGGCACCCGCGGCGGCCGCGATTCCGGCCCGGCTGCACGCGGCAACCAGGACGACGAGCAGCGCTCGCCTCACTCGTCCTCCGACTCCAGCACGAGACCTCCGCGCCCGGCGTAGAAGGCTACGTGCCCGGCGATCTCCGAAACCGCATCGATCGGATTCTCATACGACCAGGCGGCATTCTTCTCTTCGCGGTCCTCCGAGCGCACCGTCCAGTACGAGGCTTCGCCCTTGAACGGGCAGAAGGTCACCCGGGTGGTTCGATCGAGACGATCGGGGTGGACGTCTTCGCGCGGGAAGTAGACCACGGGCGCCAGCCCGGTTTCTCGCACCAGGAGCGACCGTCGACTTTCCGCGACGATCCGTCCGTCGAGAACGACCCGCACACGCGCGGGATTCGCCTCGACGTCGACCCGATGGCCCGGCGTCTCCTGGTCCGATGATTCCCGACCCGACATCTCTTCACCTCCCAGAGGGCTCTTCACGATAGGCCGAGGGCTGGGCAGACCGCAACGGCCGGCCGCGCCCGGTGTGCAAGGGCTCAGGCCGGGACGAAGCGGCTGATCGTATCGACGACGCAGGCCGGCCGCTCGCCCCCCTCGATTTCCACGGTCACCCGGATCTTGGCCTGGAACGCGCCCCCCTTGACCTCCTCGGCCTCCACCAACTCGCCCCGGCCACGGATCCGCGACCCCACGGGTACCGGCGCGGGAAACCGCAACTTGTCGGCCCCGTAGTTCACACCCATCGAGATGTTGCGCACCTCGACGATCTGCGGGAGGAAGAAGTTGACCAGGGACATCGTCAGATAGCCGTGCGCGATGGTGGAGCCGAAGGGTCCTTCCTTCGCGCGCTCGGGGTCGACGTGGATCCACTGATGGTCCCCGGTCGCCTCGGCGAATTGGTCGATTCGTGGCTGCTCGATGACGAGCCAGTCGCTCGCGCCGAGATCCCGGCCAACGGCGCCCGGCAATTCCCTCGGACTCTCGAATACGGTTGCAGCCATCTCTCAACCTCCCGTTTCACCTTCGACCGCAGCATGGAAGGGCGGCGGCTCGCCTCCACCGTGCAGGAGGAGACTGGCGCCACTCACGTAGCTCGACAGTGGCGACGCAAGGTAGACACAGGCATCGCCGACCTCGGCCGGTCGCGCCAGGCGCCCCAGCGGAACCGTCGCGCCGACCCGGGCCAGAGCAGCCTCGTCTCCGTAGTGCAGATGCGACTGTTCGGTCATCACCATGCCCGCCGTCACGGCGTTCACCCGCACCCGGGGCGCCCATTCGACGGCGAGCGATTGGGTGGCACTGAGAAGCCCCGCC
Source organism: bacterium (assembly GCA_029976905.1). Classification (GTDB taxonomy): domain Bacteria; phylum Desulfobacterota; class Binatia; order UBA12015; family UBA12015; genus VGTG01. The sequence goes on from JAPOLW010000503.1 coordinate 1,403, forward strand.
TTCGACGCGCCGTAGGCCGTGGTTCCGGGCGACGGCCGAATGCCGCTCACGCTGGCGATGTTGACGATCGAGCCCCCCTCCTCCTGCCCTTGCATCACGGCATTGGCGCGTTGCGCGAAATTCAGGGGCGCCAGCAGGTTCAGCGCCACGATCTTCTCGGTGAAGCGCGCCGATGCCGCGGCCGCCTCGACGTAGGGTGCCCCGCCAGCGTTGTTCACCAGGGTGTCGAGCCGCCCGAAGCGCTCCAGAGCCGTCGCCACGACGCGGTCGATCTGCTCGACGTCACGAACGTCGGCCGCCACGAAGATCGCCTCTCGACCTCCGATCGACGGCAGCGCCTCGGGTGCGCGACGCCCACAGATGACGACGTCGGCTCCGGCTTCGAGAAAGCGCTCGGTGATACCGCGACCGACGCCTTTTCCTCCTCCGGTGACGATGGCGACCCGGCCCGAGAGATCGATTTCGAGGGACAAAGGCTTCTCCTTCAGAGCCCGATCTGCCGGGCGATACGCTCCCGGTGGAAGGTCGCATCGCCCAGAAACGTCTCGCTCGACTTGGCTCGCTTGAAGTAGAGGTGCACGTCGTACTCCCAGGTGAAGCCCACACCACCGTGGATCTGGATGCTCTCGGCGGCACAGCGAAAGTAGGCGTCCGAACAATAGGCCTTGGCCAGGGACGCGAGCGTCGGCAGCTCCGGGTCCCCTTCGGCCTGCGCCGCGGCTGCGTAGTAGACCGCCGAACGGGCCGACTCGACCAGGACCATCATGTCCGCACATTTGTGCTTGATCGCCTGGAAGGAACCGATGGGGCGACCGAATTGGACACGTTCCCCCGCGTAGGCGACGGTCTTGTCGAGACAGCGCTGCGCTCCCCCGAGCTGCTCGGCGGCCACCGCGACGAGAGCACCATCGACCGCCTGCGAAAGAATCGGCCAACCCGCGCCTTCGGCGCCGAGCCGATTCGCTGCCGGAACACGGACGTCGCGAAGGACGATCTCCCCTTGCCGGCGGGTCTGGTCGACCGTCGGAAGAGAGCGCGCGGCGACTCCGGCGGTGTCGACCGGCACCACGAAGAGACTCACTCCTTGCTCGCCGGTGCTGCCCTCACGTCGCGCCGCGACCACCAACAAACGAGCGCTGCCCCCGTCGGGAACGAAGGTCTTGGTCCCGTGGAGAACGTATTCCTCTCCGTCCGCCCGGGCCGTGGCTTCGATGGCGCCCGCGTCCCACCGCCCGTTCGCCTCGGTGTAGGCAAGCGTCGCGACCGTCTCACCCGACGCGATCGACGGCAAGAGCGAGGCCTTCTGTTCCTCGTTGCCTCCCGCGAGGATCGCCCCACCGGCGAGACAAACGCTGGAGAGAAAGGGGGCACAGAGCAGCGCGGCTCCCATCTCTTCCATGAGAGCGACCAATTCGATCGGTCCCAGTCCAAGGCCCCCATAGGCCTCCGGGATGACGACGGCGGGCCAGCCGAGTTCCGCTCCGATGCGCCGCCAAAGATCGGGATCCCAACCGGCCTCGGTCGCCATGGCCCGGCGTACCTTTTCGGACGAGGAGTGTTCGGTCAGGAAGGCGCGCGCCGAATCGCGAAGCGCCTCCTGTTCCTCGTTGAAGGAGAGATCCATCTCTCGCTCAGGTCCCGTAGACCTTCTGCGGCTCCGGAGCGCTGGCGATGAGTTCGCGCACCGCCGCTCCGATGTCTCCCGCCTCCCAGCGGGCTCCCTTGTCCACGCCCGGCCCCGTGCGCCAGCCATCGGCCACGTTGATCTGGCCGCCCTGCACTTCGAAGACGCGGCCGGTGACGTCGGCCGCGTCCGCGCTTCCCAGCCACGCCACCAGGGGCGAGACGTTCTCGGGTGCCATGGCGTCGAAGCCGCTTTCGGGCTTCGCCATCATCTCGGCAAAGGCTTCCTCGGTCATGCCATCACCGGCAAATGAGGGGAGCGACAGTAGCGACGCCACCGCGCCTATAACTAGCGTTTGACGCATCATTTTCATCATCGCCTCCTAGCGCCGAATCGCGGTTGCGGCAAAGGCGTAG
>JAPOLW010000504.1 GCA_029976905.1 bacterium
GTGTTCAAACCGAAGACGGCGCCCACGTGGGGGGAGCGAAGCGGGGCGGACCGGGGCGCTCGAAGGCATCTTCGAGCACCTGTGGAACCCACTCGGGCGTCGGGAGGCTCGCGATCTCGCCGCGCTCGAACCAGCGCAACTCCAGCGTCTCCTCGCCGTCGGGTCGGAGGTTTCCGCCGATCGGTCGGCCCTCGAAGACGACCATGGTGAAAGTCACCAGGTCGCCATTGGAGTAGGTCGTGTTGAACTCCGGTCCGCCATAGATGCCGAGCAGCCGCACGAGGTGGACGTGCAGGCCGGTCTCCTCCCACATCTCGCGCACGGCGGCGTCGCTCGGCCGTTCGCCCGGCTCGATGGCGCCGCCCGGCGTCGTCCAGAGCCTCACGTCACCATGGCGGACGAGCAGAACGCGCTCGTGCTCGTCGAAGGTGAGGACGGTGCTCGTCGGAAGCAAGAGCATCTCATGGCCGATGCGGGCCCGCAGGCCGCGGATGTATTCAGACATGGGCATGGCCACTCCTCCCCAGCTCTCGACGGTGCCACGGGCGCCACGCCATGACCAGCGCAGAGCCGGTGGGCGATTCCCTGGCGGGCGGGGGGCCCGCCACACCGTCCGGGGGGCCCGCACACCGTCCGGACCGCTCGGTACGGCAGGCGCTTGCGCGCATCGCCAGGGCGCGAAAGACTCCGGGGGATGACCACGCAACGAAGAGGAACGGGCGGTTTCGGCCGACGGACGTTTTGGCGTCTTGCCTTTCTCACCGGAGCGGCGTTCGCGTCTGCGTGTGTGGACCGCGATCGCTACTCGCAGGCGGACGCCGAGTCCCTCGAGGCACAGCGGCAGGCCGAGCGACTCGCGTCGGGAACCGGGCCGTGGGGCGTACATCGGTATCGGGGCTATCGCGGCCTGGCGGAGCTGCCCTGGTTCGAAGTCGACGGGGCGGGCCGCTTGCGCCTGGTCGCCGACGATATCCCCCGGGTGATCGATCTCCATGCCCACCTTGGCATGTCTCTTCTCTTCGCGCCGCAACTCGATCTACAGGCGCGCACCGAGCGGGTCGAGCACGTCCTAGATTGCGATTCCACCGACCCCGGCTGCGCGCTCGATCTCGACGTCTACATCAATGCGAATTTCACGGCGGCCGACCTCTGGGCGCTGCGCTACGACGCGGTTGCTCGCATGCTGTGGGGAAGCGGCCCTTCGAAGACGCAGACGATCCCGAATCTGCGTGCCGAGATGGACGACGTCGGGGTGGAGCAGGTGGCCATCCTTCCCATCGCCTTCGGACTGCCGTTCGGGGATGACCTCGCCGACCGCTGGCTCGATGCCATCGAGGAAAGCGGGACCCCGGATCGTTTTCTCAAGGGCGCCTCGGTGCACATGGGTGACCCCGATTGGCGCTCGAAGCTGCGCGCGCAGGCGGCGCGCGGCGCCCGCCTGGTCAAGCTACATCCTGCGGCGCAGCGCTATTTCCCCGACGATCCGTCCGCGATGGAGATCTACGAGGAGTGTGGACGTCTGGGCCTGGTGGTCTTTCTGCACGGCGGGCGCGCCGGAATCGAGCCTGCCTATACCCATCAGTTCACGATGATTCGCGGGTACGAGCCCATGCTGGCCGAGCATCCCGAAGTGAACTTCGTTCTCGGACACGCCGGAGCGCGAGACGTCGAGTCCGCCATGAGGCTCGCACAGCGCTATCCCAATGCCTGGCTCGGCATCCACGGGCAGGGTGTTTCGATCCTCGAGCGCCTGATCGTCGAAGTCGGACCCGATCGCCTCGTCTTCGGCAGCGATTGGCCGTTCTACCACCTGGGCGCGACGCTGGCGAAAGTCCTGATCGTAACGGCGCAGCGGCCCGACGTTCGTCGGGCCATCCTGCGTGGCAACGCCCAACGGCTTCTCGCCGCATCGGCGTCCCGCGCGCAACCTCGCGCCAGCTGAGGCGCCGCAGACGAAGGAAGGTAGGAAATCCAAAGCACGTTCTGGCCCCGAACCTCGAGTCGCCTGGAGTCGCACCGGGGACTGCGCCGGTCGCGGAGCGTCCGAGGCCCTCGCGGGCGGGCACCGCCGCGGCGATCGCCCCTCGGAGTTCGACAGGTGGACGAACTCTTTCGGTCGCGATGGTGCCCAAACGCGTCGTCGGGAGAAAGCCGCACCAGGAAAGCCGAGGGTCGAATCCGACCCTCGCCGGGCGGGGCCGTCCGGTCCGTAGCCACGTTCCGTCGGTACCCGCGACGGGACCCGACGGAATGTGGCGGTAGGCTCGATGACTCTTGGCGGGTCAGTCGTACATGCTCACAAAGGCCGGCTGGTTGATGTTGACGTAGAGCTGACCTTCCGCCGTGTGATGGTTCTGGTCGATATTGACGTAAAGCTGGCCGCCGACGTCGCGGTACTCGTTGTTGATGAGCACCGACAGGGGCGCGTCGCCCGCGAGATACGTGTTGTCGACGAGGACGGATAACGCACCGTCCTCGATCTGGAATGCGGCGTCGAGGGCGACGAAGAGGCGCTCGTCTTCGACGAAATGGTCTCGATGGACCGGAACGTGGACCTCTTCGCCCGCGAGAAGATACTCGTCGTCGAGGACGACCGAAACCACCCCATTGTCGATGAGAAGGCCATCGACCAGAACGGTCGGCGGGGTGGAGTTCCCGCCCAGGAAGCTCGTCGCTTCTGTCGTTCCCTTTCGGATGCGTTCCATCACGGCCGCCGCATCGCCCTCGCTGGGGCATACGCCCGGGCCGGCCTTCTCCTCTAGTTTTGCCCACTTTACGGTGAATTTGGCCTCGCACTTCACATACTGGGGCGCCTCGTTTCGGAGTCGAGCTTTCGCATCGGCCTTGAGCAGGCAGGAGGTGTAGCTACCCACTTCCCTCAACTTCCCGGTCTCACACTTTTTCGCCTGAGCGTCATGGGTGGGTTCGGCGCGGGCCGTCGAACCGGTCAGGAAGAGTGCCGCAAGCACCATGGCCATCGTTTTCGTCGTGATCTTCATCGTCTCGTCTCCTTCAAGGTTGAGATTCTCGCCCGATCGGGGAAGCTTCCGGCACCGGGCCGTCCACTTCGAGGGCGTTCACCGGCGCTGCACGGCTGTGCACCGCTCGCTTTCGCTCGGGTCATCCGAGGTTTTCGTCGCGCGGCGGTTTCACGGGGGAGCCGGGGCCGTAGGAGACCGATCCTGAGAAGGCGTGGCCGCCGGGCAGAGACGCGGCCGGAAGAGACTCGACGGCCGGTCCTGGGAATCGAATCCAAGACTGGCATGAGGCAACGGGGCGGCGTCGCACATTGGCCCAAATCGGAAGAGCCCGAGCCGAGAGCGGCATCCTGGTGCTCAGAAGGCCCGACGAGTCTGGGCGGGTGAGGAGTGCAGATTACAGGCTTCGTGGGTCCGGTGGGGTGTCCTGGCGGCGATCTATGCCGCGTTTCTCTCTTGGTCT
>JAPOLW010000505.1 GCA_029976905.1 bacterium
CCCGGCGGGCCCCGCCTCGCACCATCGACGGAAGTCGAAGGTCTCCCAGGCGTCGTCCACCGCCCGCGCTGCGTCCGTGTAAAGGAGAACGCAGGCCCGTCGAACTGACGTGACATGGATGGGCAGGAAGGCTCGGTTGAGCACCAGGGCCTGACCGGTCAGGGCGCTCTCGCCCGCGCGCGGCGAAGACTCTGGGGCCGCGCCGTCGGTTCGATTCACAGGAGCCGCCGAGCCGTTCATTCGTGCTCTCATCCAAGCGGCCGCGGCGAAGCGACCACTTCAAAACGGTAACGACGGCCCTTCTTCGAAGTCAAGACACCGGGCGCTGGACCGCCCGGTGCAGGGTCCTCCGCCGTGAAACGGTTGCTCTCCCCGTGTACTTTGGATAAACCGTCGCCAATGGGAGACACGCGAGACGCGTGCACCGCGGTCTCGCCTGCGACCAGACGGACATCCCGCCCGAACGCCGGCGGGCCCGGTCCACGCGGCACCCTTTGCGTACGCAGGCCCTCCGCCGGGCGAGCGCCGCCGACGAGGCCCCGTGCGTAAACAAATCGTCGTCGACAGCTCTGCCATCGAGACCCGCGTCGCCCTCATGGAGGGGAACGCGCTGGCGGAGTTGCACCTCGAAAGCGCCGAAGAGCGCTCCATCGTCGGACACGTCTTCAAGGGACGGGTGGTGCGGGTGCTGCCCGGCATGCAGGCCGCCTTCGTCGACATCGGCCTCGAAAAGGCCGCCTTCATGCACGTCTCCGACGTGTGGAATACGCCGAGCGAGGACGAGGCGACCGACGTCTCGGATGACCAGGGCCTCGAGCACGGGGATACCCTGGCCGCCTTCGCCGACGATCCCGAACTGACCGGGGATCCGGGCGAAAGCGCGATCGCCGCCTCGCTGGAACGGCCCCCGCCGGAGCCGCTTCGCCTTGGGGACGAGACCGAAACCTTCGCAGAGGACCCCGAACCTGGCGCCGAAGTCGCCGCCGACGACGCCGGGGAAGGCAGCGACGAGAGTGCCGGAGAAGGCCCCTCGAAGCCCTCGATCCAGGATATCCTCACCAAGGGCCAGGAGGTCCTGGTCCAAGTCTCGAAGGAGCCCATTGGCACCAAGGGCGCGCGGATCACCTCGCACATCAGCCTGCCCGGTCGTTTCGTCGTCTACACGCCCACCGCCGCGCACGTGGGCGTTTCCCGCCGGATAGAAGACGAAAAGGAGCGCAAACGCCTTCGCCAGATCGTCGAGGGCGGTCTGCAGGAGGACGGCGGCGGCTTCATCGTACGGACCGCCTGCGAGGGCGTGAGCAAGCGAGAAATCCTCGCCGACATGCGATTTCTCGGCCGCGTGTGGCGGAATCTCCTGAAGAAGAACGCAAGCTCCCCGGCCCCGAGCCTCTTGCACGAAGATCTCGACATCGTCTTGCGGTCGATTCGCGACCTCTTCACCAGCGACGTCGATCGCGTGATCGTGGACGACCAGGCGCACCACGAACGGATCATCGAGTTCGTCGAAGGGATCCTCCAGCCGAAGTTGAAGTCCCGCGTCGAGCTCCACGAGGGTCCCGAGCCCATCTTCGATCGCTACGGTCTCGAGACGCAGGTCCGCCGCGGACTCGAGCGTCGGGTGTGGCTCAAGTCGGGGGGATATCTGGTCTTCGACCAGACCGAGGCACTCACGACGATCGATGTGAATACCGGGCGTTTCGTCGGCAAGAGTACGCACGAAGAGACGGTTTTGAAGACCAATCTCGAAGCGGCGCGGGTGTCCATCGACCAACTACGCCTCCGCAACATCGGCGGCATCATCATCATCGACTTCATCGACATGGAGCAGGCCACCAATCGCAAGCGGGTGAGCGAGGAACTCGAGGAGGCGGTCAAGCGCGACAAGGCGCGCACCAACATCCTGCGCATCTCGGAGCTCGGCCTGGTCCAGATGACCCGCAAGCGCACACGCGACAATCTGCGACAACTGATCACCTCGCCCTGCCCGACCTGCTCGGGCGAAGGACGGGTGCGCTCGGTCGAATCGCTTGCCGCGCAGGTCCTGCGGGACATCCGCCGACAGGTTGCCGCTGCTGGCGAAGCCTCCGGGTTGCGGTTGAAAATGCCGTCGGAGCTGGCCGAGGCACTGCGGCGACGATTCTCCAAGGCCATGTCGGAGACACGCAAGAAATTGGGCGTGACGATCGAAATCCGAAGCGACCGGACCCTGCGTCGCAACGACTGGCAGATCGAGGTCATCGCCCCGGAGAAACCCGCCCAACCCCGCCCCACGGGCAAGCGCAAGAGAACCCGAAGGAAACCGAAAGAGGCGTGACGCCTGAGGCCCTGGCGCAGCCTCGTCGTCACGCTCGCGGAAGCAGCGAGGGAGTATGCCACCGGACCGTCCGCCCGGCGCGGTCGCTCACCGGGCGTCGTCGGTTCGAGCCGATGCGCCCCGCCGCTGGGACACCGGCCGGCCGTCGAGCGCGAAGCGGGGAACCCAGTCGATCTGCCCACAACGCCTCGTCTGGATCGCCAGGACACGCCCCTGGCCTGGATCGTATGCGGCAAGCAATTCCAGGCCCGCAAGGGTGCGGCCGGCGCGGTGCTCCTCGTCGATGACGCGGTGCAGGCGCCGTCCCAGATCGTCCCGATCAACGCCCGGGGGGACGTCCCAGGCGCCGGAAGCAAGGTCCTCCCCACGCAGCGGAAGGACCTCCGGCCGATCCGGGCTGGGTTCGCGGGAAGCCCGGCCAGCCGCCCGCCTGAGCTCCGCGAGTTCTCGATCGACCGAGACCAGGTCGTCGGCGATCCGGCGACGACGCTCCAGAAGTGAGGCGATTCGAGCGTCTACCGATTCGGGTTCCGGAGCCCGAAGAACCCCCGGAGGATCAGGGTGTGGCGAATCCTTGATTTGGCCCATCACAAAATTCTATACCTTTGGTGGGTGGGGGTTGCCTAGAGGAGGTGGTCGATGGAGTTGCCGAAGTGCCAGAAGTGTAACGGGGGGTTGTTGATCCCGCTCTCCGATTACGGGCAGGAAGGCGCCACCGTGATGTTCAAGGCGTGGGTCTGCACCAACCCCGAATGCGGCTTCTCGATCCGCATCGATAAAGGCGACGTCACCTTCGGGCGCAAGATCGAGCCGCGCCACTAGGGATTCACCAGCGGGCGGTGGCCCTTCCGGGGATCGCCGCCGACCTGGCTGGCCGACGGCCGCGTGTACCTCGAGCCGGAGATGCCAGCTGGACGGGTGACCTGAAGACGCAGGACTGGACCGGCACGTCTCGACCCGCTCCAACTGACCGTCGCTGGTGATCACGATCTCGCCAAGATCGTCGGTCGCCAGGAAGTGTGCCCCGACCGAGCGATATCGTTCGACGACCTCCGGTGCCGGGAAGCCGTACCGGTTGAAGGCCCCCAGCGAAGCGACCGCCAGCGCCGGACGGGCC
>JAPOLW010000506.1 GCA_029976905.1 bacterium
GGCCCGCCGGGAGGGCGTGGACCGAGCACCGACCACGCACCCGAACCGACCGCGGAGCGCGCCGCTAGAAGGCCTCCCCGAGCGCGAAGAGGCTCTCTTCGATCCGCCGCATGGCTTTGAAGTTTGCACTGGTGCCGTCCACGTTCAGCAGGACGATGACACCCACCCCGGTCGCCGGATCGAGCCACATCTCGGTACTGACACCGAAGTCGCCGCCGTCGTGGCCGACGACCTGCCGACCCGCCACCGTCGCGTGGAACCAGGCCAACGCCTGGTCGTCATCGACTCCGGGGAGGGCTCGGTCCAGCATGAGGTCCACGGTGGCCGACTGGAGGATGCGAGAGCCGTCCAACTCCCCTCCACGCGCCATGGCCGCCAGGAAGCGCGCGAGAGAAGCGACTGGAGTCCGCAGTTGACCATTGGGGTAGTCCGGGAACCCGTAGTGCGGATAGGGGTCGAACCCTCCCTGGAAGAAGGCGTAGGGGACAGCGAGTTCGTTCACATCGTGGTCGGCCAGATGCCAGCCGGTCCGGTCCATGCCCAGGGGCGCGAAGACGTTGCTCGCGCACCAATCGTCGAAGGCGCCGGGGACGACTCGCTCGAGAGCGTATCCCGCCAGGGCGTTGCCGATGTTCGAGTAGAGGTAGCCCGCACCCGGCAAGAACTTTCGCCATGTTTCGATCGGGTCGTAATCGACGGTGCCTGGCGTGAGGCATCGCTTCATGTAGTTGCCGAGGCTCCTCGGAGAATCGCCGGACACATACGGACTCCCCGGCTCGTCGATCTCCCCCCAGACGCACCAGTCGTCGATCCCCGAGCTGTGGGTCAGCAAATGAAAGAGCGTGATCGTCTCACCCGAGACCCGGGGATTATCCATCGTGAAGTCGAGGACTTGATTCACCGGCGTATTCAGGGAGACGAGTCCGTCCTCCACGGCCATCATCACCGCGGTTCCCGTGACCACCTTGCTGACCGAGGCGAGTAGAAACGGCGTATCGACGGTCACGGGCCGCTGCGCGGCAACGTCGGCGAAGCCATACCCCTTCGTCCAGGCGACGCGGCCATCGGCGACGATGGCCGCCGCCAAGCCCGGGATGCCACTCTGTGCCATCTGGCCCTCGACCAGCAGATCGAGGAGATCGAAGGGCCCGCAGTTCCCCTGACTGACCAGGCCGCTGCCGACCGAAGGATCCGCACACCCGGCTGGGGCCGCGGCGTCCTGTGCCGAGTAGCGTCCGCGCACATTGCAGGTCGCGTCGACGCCTCCCACGTCGGCACGAAGGGTGCCCCCGGCCACGCCCCCAAACCCGCTGCAAAAGCGGTCGGCGCCCACTTCGAGCACGACGGCGAGTTCTCCCTGGGAGGCTTCGTCGAGGGTGAAGGGAAGCTCGTAGCCCGTCTTGTCGCGTGCCTTGACCTTGATGTCGCCCGCAGCGAGCGTCACCTGCACCTTCGGAGTCCGCGACACGTAGGTCCAACGGCGCACGAGACTGCCACTGCGCTTGACGCTCCATCCGTCGGCTGGCAGCTCGATCGTCACGGACTCTTCGCTGCCTGCGGTGTTGATCAGCGTCATCGTCCCGCCGTGGATCGACGGATCTGCGGCACCGCCAGGCGTCGGCAGAACGATCGCCGGATCGCGCGAGCGAAACGAAAGAGACCGTTTCGTCTTCGCGACGCCACCGCGCAATTGGCGCGTGTCGACGACGTCGAGTTTCGTTCCTACCACGAGATGGTCCGATGCCGCCGCTTCGAGCGAAAACGCGCCCATCATCGCGAAGCTCGCCGCAAGCCGTCGCAAACTCCCCCGAAACCACATACGCTGCACATTAGGGCAACGACCGCTTCGAGGAAAGAAACTCTCTTGGCCGGGTGCCGTCCCGCTTTTTCCCGGGCGGGAAAACCCAGAAGGCGCCAGCGATGCCCGGGCCCCGGTGGCGGGCGCGTCCGTCTTTTCCGGCCACCCGCCGCCCGAGCGGCGGCCCGACCGGCTCCCCTCGCCCGCCGCCCAGGGCCCGGCCGCGTAGAGGCCGGGGGTGCGGGTATCCTGGTTCTGGGCCGACGCGCCGGTCGTGGCCGCGAAACCTGCATGCGACGCACCCATGCCCCCGAGATCGACCGCCACGTCCCGCAGGATCGAGTCCGGTCCCCCTTCGTCGACCAGTTGGATCCGCAGACGCCCTTCGGCAGCGACGTAGCTCAATTCCATCCGAAAGACGGTCGAGGACGACCCGGGGTCGGGATCCGAGGACGCGTCGGTCAGGTCCTCGACCCAGATCTCGGTCCCATCGCGAAGCACCCGCAGCGACTCCGCCATGCCGTCGCCGTTGTCCCAGGTATCGACGACCACCGAGAGGCTCGGACTCGAGAAGTTGCCCAGCAAGCCCGGGTTGGCCCCGACACCGTCGCCGTGGACATGGAAGCCGAATCCATCGGCGCCGCCACCGACCGGGTGGCTGATCTGGAATCGATAGCTCGCCGTCCAGCTTTGGGCGGGGTCGATGGGCGACGCATGCCAGGCCGCGCCGTTCTGGCCGCCGCCATTGTTGGTCAGGCGCAGCCGGTTGGGGAACGGGACGAAGAGCGCGTCTTCGTCCGTGATCCAGTGCGAGCTTCCGGCGTGGATGATCTCGTCCGTCTCGAAATCGGCACCGGTGTAATCCTGGCTGACCGCCACCTCGTGGGGAACATGGTCGGTGACGAGTTGGACGAGCTCACCCGGGGTGATCACCCGCACGTCGGAATCGAGCGACTGGATGATCGCCTTCACATCGCTGAGGGAGTGATCCCAGGCGGCCACCATGACCACGCTGTAGCCCAGCGGGCTGGTGGCGTCCCGCGCGCCGCCGTTCACCCGGGAAAGCACGGTCGCGACGTCGGAGTCCGCGAGACTGCCCCAGCGTTTGACCCGGGGCGACAGGATGGGCTTCCCGTTCGACCATCCCAGATCCCCGGCCTCGGCCGCATAGTCGGCGTACTCGAGGTAGACCAGACCATGGATCTCCGGCTTTGCCGTGTAGACGTCCCAGAGGGCTTCGTTCTCGAAGGATCCGAAGTCGAGGATCTGCACGATGTTGAGATCGGCGAGCCCCATCGACTCCGCCAGCCGGTCGACGTGGCTTTCGAGCGCCTCGGGGGGATAGAGGCTCGGATAGAGGTAGCCGCTACCCGACGGACCGACGAGGAAGAAGTCGCGCCCCGGCGCCGTCGAAGCGTTCGCGTAGTACCAGCGATTGACCGAATTGGCGATGTGCACGAGCGATGGCGGAATTCCGTAGGCCATGTCGAAGGAGCCACGATCGGGGCTGCCGAACCATTGCATGGAGTCCTGGAAGCTGCCGAGCAGCCACTGGACGTTGTCCCCGTCGGTCAAGATGAACGTGGCGTAGTGAACGCCGGGTTCAGGAGCGATCGTCGAGTGGGT
>JAPOLW010000507.1 GCA_029976905.1 bacterium
CTCGAGGACGACGGCGTAGTCCGCAGGGTCGGTCAACACGGTGACCGCCGCATGATTCTTTGCGGCGGAGCGCAGCATCGATGGGCCGCCGATGTCGATGTTCTCGATTGCCTCCTCGAAGGTGCAGCCGCGAGCAGTCACCTCCGCAAAAGGATAGAGATTTACGCAGACGAGATCGATCGGCGGAATCCCATGCTCCTGCATCGCCGCCACGTGTTCGGCGAGATCGCGCCGTCCGAGAAGACCGCCGTGGATCTTGGGATGCAACGTCTTGACGCGTCCATCGAGCATCTCCGGGAAGCCGGTGTGCTCCGCTACCTCCTTCACCGCGACGCCCGCTTCGCGAAGCATCCGGGCGGTACCCCCGGTCGAGAGGATCTCGACGCCGTGTTCGGCGAGGCCCCGACCCAGTTCGACGATCCCTTCCTTGTCGCTCACCGAGATCAACGCTCGTCGGATCGGTATGTTCTCGCTCATGCGTTCGTTCCTCTCTTCATTTCCGGGTGCTCTGGGGAATACGTCCGTGTCACGCCATTCGATCGCCGCGGCGTCCTTCCGCCGGTCGATCGGCGACATGCAGGCGGCTACCAGAGCCCTGGCTGGCTTGTAAAGGACGAGGCTCGCCACTATGTCCTCGATCGTGCAGATTCGCCTGAACGGAGAAGACCGCGATGTGCGCGACGGACTGCCGCTCGTGGATCTGCTCGAAAATCTTGGACTCGGGGGGCGCCGTGTCGCGGTCGAGATCAATCGCGACATCGTCCCGCGGGAGAGGTACCCGGGTACGACGCTTTCCGCCGGCGACGTGGTCGAGGTCGTGCAATTCGTCGGCGGTGGATGACGAGAGACCTTTTCATGGAAGACCCGTTCGTTCTGGGTGGCAAGACCTACCAATCCCGGCTGATCGTCGGGACCGGGAAGTACAAGGATTTCGAGGAGACGCGTCGGGCCATCGACGCAAGCGGCGCGGAGATCGTCACGGTGGCGGTGCGTCGGGTGAACATCACCGATCCCGGCAAGGAAAATCTGCTCGATCACGTGCCCCCGAGTACCTTTACGATCCTGCCGAATACGGCCGGTTGCTATACCGCCGAGGAGGCGATCCGGACGGCCCGATTGGCGCGCGAGGCGGGTGTCGGGGATCTGGTGAAGATCGAAGTCATCGGCGACGAGAAGACCCTCTTCCCTGATGTGCCCGCGACGATCGAGGCGTGCCGGGTTCTGGTCGAGGAGGGTTTCGTGGTGTTGCCCTACATCACCGACGACCCGATCACCTGCAAGAAGCTCGAGGACGTGGGGTGTGCCGCGGTGATGCCGCTGGCTGCGCCGATCGGCTCGGGTCTGGGGATCCGCAATCCCTACAACCTGAAAATCATCCTCGAGCAGAGCTCGGTGCCCGTGATCGTCGATGCGGGTGTGGGGTGTGCGTCCGATGCGGCGCGCGCTCTCGAGCTCGGCTGCGACGCGGTGCTCATGAATACCGCCATTGCGGGTGCCGATGATCCGGTGGCGATGGCGCGCGCCATGCGACTTGGTGTCGAGGCGGGACGGCTTTCGTTCCGGGCGGGACGCATCCCCCGCAAGCTCTACGCGACTGCGTCGAGTCCGATCGAAGGGATGCTCGACTGAAGCCGCCTCCTTTCGACCCGCCGTTGCTCGTGGTTACCGACCGGACCCGGTTTGCGGTCCCGGCGGCCGGGGAGGTCTTCGCCGAAGCGGAATGGCGTGTTCTCGAAGCGCTCGTGGCGGCGGGGGTGGGCGGCATCCAACTGCGGGAGAAGGACCTCGACGGAAATGCGCTCTTCGAGCGGGCGCGGCACCTGGTGGCGTTTTGTCGGCCGCGCGGCGTTCGGGTGATCGTGAACGATCGTGCCGATGTGGCATGCCTGGCAGAGGCCGACGGGGTTCATCTCCCCGGCAACGGGCTCCCGGTTTCTGCGGCCCGCGCCCTGGTCGGACCGGAGCGGATCGTGGGACGATCCATCCACGCCGCCTCCGACCTTTCCGATTCGGAGGGTGCCGACTACGTGATCTTCGGGCCGATCTTCGACACGCCGAGCAAGCGACGGTATGGCAGACCGCAAGGCCTCGAACGACTGTCCGACGTGGCCCGTCTGGCGACGCCTGCGATTTTCGCCATTGGTGGAATCCGCGGGGAGCGGGCCTCCGACGTCATCGCGCACGGCGCACGAGGCCTCGCGGTGATGGGCGCCCTGCTCGATGCCGTAGCGCCATCGACGGAAGTTGCCGCGCTGCGTGAGGCCCTGGTGGCCGTCGGGACCATGGTCGACGGATCGTAAGGTCGGGCAGGCTCGTTGCCGCCGCGGAGGAATGAATCGTCGTCGTATTTCTTGCTTTTCTTCGTTCGACACGGCTGGTAGCGTTCAGGGCCGTGCTGAGAAGCGAAGCAACGCAGCCTGCTCCGCTCACGCGAGAAGAGATCGCGGGCTTTCGCGAACTCCTCGAGGAGCGCCGCGAGAAACTTCTCGACGAGGCCGGCCGAACGGCCCATGACATGGGCGACGCGGAAGCCGAAGGATTTCCAGATCCGACCGATCGGGGTTCTCTCGAAAGTGAGCGCAACCTGGAGTTGCGCATCCGCGATCGTGAGCGGAAGTTGATCAACAAGATCGATGAGGCGCTCGAGCGCATCGAGGCGGGTACCTTCGGGCTGTGCGAGGAGTGTGCGGAGCCGATCGGAGCGGGCCGCCTCGGGGTTCGCCCCGTGACGACCCTTTGCATTCGGTGCAAGGAAGAGCAGGAGCAGCACGAGAAGGGCAGCGGCCGATGAGAGCCTCCTCGGGCCGCCGGCGGGCTCGTCTTGAAGCCCTGCGAGCCCGTTGATAGATCTCCCCCTGCCGGCGCCAGCCGGATTTCCCACCCCGGGGGCAGTAGCTCAGCTGGGAGAGCACCACGTTCGCAACGTGGGGGTCGAGGGTTCAAATCCCTTCTGCTCCACTCGGGGGTGCCCCGCTTCGGCGGGGCTTTTCTCTTCGTCCCGGGAAGAGCTTAATGACCAGGAACTTGACCTAAACGAAATGTTGCAAACAAAACGTTTCACAAGCGGCATTTTGAAACGTCGCGGCTCGACCGCACGTTGCAAAAGCTAGGGTTTCTGGCGACTCACAGGTGGCGCGGGTCTTGCATCGTCTGCACGGCGTGTCCCGAAGAGCCGTCACGGAAACGCCTGTCCCGAGTGCCCTCTTTCGTGGGGTGAAGCACGCGCGCTTCCACGACCCATCGGTCGTCTACCACGTCCTGCTTCGATGCTTTCAGGGCCGCTTTCTCTTACGCCCCGACCGCCGCGGCGTCTTGAACGACCTCATTTCCGGGGTGATCGGTCGTGCGCAGGAACTCTGGCCCGGCGTTCGACTCTACGCCCACGCCTGGCTCTCCAACCATGCCCACCTTCTCGTCCAGG
>JAPOLW010000508.1 GCA_029976905.1 bacterium
GGGCGATGCAGACCGACCGGGCGTCGAAGCGGCGCAGGTTGAAGCCGGCCTCCTCCGCCGCGGCAAGAATCTCGTCTACGCTGCGGCCGCGCGGCGTGACGCAAATCGTGTCGAAATGCACCGCGTCGGAGAGTCCGTGCCCCGCGTCCCGAAGGCCCGCGGCAAGCGCACCCGCGAGCGTACGCACCCGTCGGGCAATCCGCGCGAGGCCCTCGGGACCATGGTAGACCGCATACATGCCGGCCATGATCGCGAGCAGCACCTGAGCCGTACAGATATTGCTCGTCGCTCGATCACGGCGAATGTGTTGCTCGCGGGTCTGGATCGCCAGCCGATAGGCCGCGGCCCCATGGGTATCCTTCGAGACACCGATCAAGCGCCCCGGCAAACGCCGCGCATGGGCTTCGTGTGTCGAGAGGTAGGCCGCGTGCGGCCCCCCATAGCCGAGCGGCACGCCGAAGCGCTGGGTCGAACCAACCGCGATGTCGGCACCGAATTCTCCGGGTGGCGTGAGCAACGTGAGCGCCAGCAGATCCGCCGCCACCACGACGGTGGCGCCCGCCTCGTGCGCGCGCGTGGCCAGATCCCGGTAGTCTTCGACCCGACCGTCGGTCGTCGGATACTGAAGCAGCACGCCGCAATCGCGACCCTTCTCGAATTCCATCTCGGTCGGGGGCACGACCTGAACCTCGACGCCGAGGGATTCGCCCCGGGTCCGCACCACTCCGATCGTCTGCGGATGACAGTCGGAGGCCACGACGAATCGGTTCGCCTTCCGCCCGATCGAGCGACACATCCCCATGGCCTCTGCCGCTGCCGTCGCCTCGTCGAGAAGCGACGCATTGGCGAGAGGCAGCGCGGTGAGGTCGGCGACCATGGTCTGGAAGTTGATCAGGGCCTCGAGGCGCCCCTGTGAGATCTCGGCCTGGTAGGGCGTGTACTGCGTATACCAACCTGGATTCTCGAGAACGTTTCGCTGGATCACGGGCGGAACGATGGTGTCCGAGTAGCCCATCCCGATGCACGAACGCAGGACCCGGTTCTGCGACGCCATCTCGCGCAAGCGAAGCAGGAGTTCGTGCTCCCCCGGTGCGCGGCCGTCGAGTCCCCGCAGCGCCAGGGGCCCCTCCAGGCGGATCGAGGCTGGCACCGTCTCATCGGCGAGCTGCTCGAGCGAGCCGCAACCGATGGTCGCAAGCATTTCGGCCACGTCCGACTCGCCTGGACCAATGTGTCGCGGCGCGAAGGTATCGGAGGGATCGACGTGCTCGGCGTCGACCGGTGGGGTCGGGTTCGGAAGGTGGGAGACGCTCATTTACTCCAAAGTAGGATGCCCGCGGGACCCAGGCAAATACGAAGAAGAGAGCCCCCTCCTCTGGCCGGGGCCGGCGTTGGTCGAGCCGACCCGCGTGCGCTAGAACCCTCCCCGGAACCCAGCGGATAGAGGAGGCCAACGTGTCCAGCCAGGATCTCACCAGCGCAGACATCGATCGAATCGTCGAAGGAAAGACCATCCCCGGGGCGTTTCTGGGAACGCTCAAAGCCCATGGCGAACGCGTCGCCCTGCGCTGGAGGAAGCAGGATGGCGACTTCGGAGAATGGACGTTCCGCGAATACGGCGACCGCGTCGCCCGGGCCGCCGCTGGCCTCGCCGCCGCCGGAGTCGGCCACGGGGACCGCGTCGTCCTGATGATGCGCAATATCCCGGACTTCCACGTCATCGACCTTGCGGTGAACTTCGTCGGCGCGACGGCGATTTCGATCTACAACTCGTCCTCCCCCGAGCAGATCCACTATCTGGTCGACCATTCCGAAGCGAAACTCGGGATCGTCGAGGACGCGGGCTTCCTCGCGCGCTTCCTCGAAGTCCGCGATCGCCTCCCCGGATTGCAGGCGATCGGCATCCTCGACGACCCCGACGGCGTTGCCCCCGACGACGTCTTCGGACGCGATGCACTCTTCGGCGCCCCGCCGCGCGATCTCGCCGAGGCGGCCGAGATCGCGCAACCCGAGGACCTCGCAACCATGATCTACACCTCGGGGACCACCGGTCCGCCCAAGGGGGTGATGCTGTCGCAGAAGAACGTGGCCTGGACCGTCGAATCGCTTCGCCGTGCCCTCGAACTCGAGACCTTCGTCGGCAAGCGGCTGGTCTCCTATCTGCCCATGGCCCACATCGCCGAGCGCATGGTCAGCCACTACCAACAGATCTTTCTCGGTTTCGAGGTCACGACCTGCCCCGACCCCTCGGCGATCGCCGAATACGCGCGCCTCGTGCGTCCCAACGTCATGTTCGGTGTTCCCCGTGTCTGGGAGAAGATCTACGCCGGTGTGAATGCCGCGATCGCCGTCGACGCCGAGAAACAAAAGAAGTTCCAGGAGGCACTCGATACCGCCGGACCCATCGTCGATGCGATGGCCTGGGGACGCGCGACCGAGGTCGAGGTCCAGACCTACGACTTCCTCGATCAGGTCGCCTTCCGCGCCGTACGCCAACTGGTCGGCCTCGACGAACTCGAACTCGCCATCACGGGCGCGGCGCCCATGCCGCGCGAGATGATTGCCTGGTTCCGGGCGGTCGGCGTCCCGCTCGCCGAGATCTACGGGATGTCGGAGTCCAGCGGCCCCATGACGTTCAGCGCGCACCGGGTGAAGCCGGGCTCCGTGGGGCAGGCCATCCCCGGCTGCGAGGTCCGACTGGCGGAAGACGGCGAAGTCATCTGCCGCGGCGGCAACGTCTTCCATGGCTACCTGAAAAACGCGGAGAAAACGGCCGAGGCGCTCGACGACCAGGAGTGGCTCCATTCCGGCGACATCGGGGAAATCGACGAAGACGGCTACTTCAAGATCGTCGATCGCAAAAAAGAACTCATCATCACCGCCGGCGGCAAGAACATCAGCCCGGCCAATCTCGAGTCCGCTCTCAAGATGATCCCCCTGGTCGGGCAGGCCTGCGCCATCGGGGACCGGCGTCCCTTCGTCTCCGCCCTGGTCGTTCTCGATCCGGACGCCGCCCGGGCGTTTGCGCAAAAGGAAGGGATCGGCGACGCCTCTCTCGCCGACCTGGCCCGCCACCCCCGCATCGTCGCCGCAATCGAAAACGGATTGGAGGCGGCCATGGCCGATTTCAACAACGCGGAGCGGGTGAAGAAGATCAAGATCCTCGGTGAGGAGTGGCTGCCCGACTCCGACTGCCTCACGCCCACCTCGAAGCTCAAGCGGCGCGGGATCCACACCCGCTACGAGACGGAGATCGAAGCCCTCTACGAACGCTGAGCGCCGGCCGGCCGTGCCCGACTCCGGCCGGCCGTGCCCAACTCCGGCCGGCCGTGCCCGACTCCGGCCGGCCGTGCCCGACTCCGGCCGGCCGTGCCCGACTCCGGCCGGCCGTGCCCGACTCCGGCCGGCCGTGC
>JAPOLW010000509.1 GCA_029976905.1 bacterium
CCGCCTCCCCAAAGCCGACCGGGGCCCCGAAGCCGACCGCGGCGCCGAAGCCGACCGCGGCGCCGAAGCCGACCGCGGCGCCGAAGCCGACCGCGGCCCCGAAGAAGGCGGCGTCGGCCGGGTCGTCGACGCCGCCGGGGCAGGAGAGCGCGGTGAAATCGGCACCCACCAGCCAGCCGTCCTCGCAGCAGACAGGGGCGCCACTGGGGGCCTTCGCTGGCGCGGAGGAAAGGAGCTCCCGCGATGCGCGCATCGCGGAGGCGATGGCGAGGGTGCGCGCGCGCGTGGGTGGTGGCGGGGCCGCCGCCGCCGGTGGTGTGCCAGGAGGCGTGCCGGGTGGAGCCGGGCGCGGCATGGGGGGCTCTGGCACGGGCGCCGGAGGCGGTGTGCCGGGAGGCGTGCCGGGTGGAGCCGGGCGCGGCATGGGGGGCTTTGGCACGGGCGCCGGAGGCGGCGCGCCCCAGGGGGCCGACTTCCTCCTCTACTATAACGAGATGATCCTGCGGATTCGCGACTCCTGGGTCTGGGTCGGCGGACAGCGGGATCTCGAGGTCGAGGTCGGCTTTGGCATCTCGCCCAACGGCGACATCGAGGAGATCCGCGTGGTGCGCGCCTCGGGCGACCGGTCCTACGATGAATCGGTCCTGCGCGCGCTGCGCGCGCTGCGCAATCTGGGGCCGCCGCCGGAGCGGCACCGCCAGACGTTCTCGGACGTCCGTTTGACGTTTCAGCCAGCCGACCTGCGGAGCACCCCGTGACGATTGCACCGAGTTGTGGCCATGATGAGGAGATGAGCGTGCGCAGGAGAAGGGGACCGGTGGGGGCAAGGACGCTTGCGCTGGCGGCATTGCTGGCGGCGGTTGCGCCGGCCGTGGCGCAGGTGCGTGGCACGGTTTCGGGGCCCGGGCAGACGGCCTTTCCGATTCTGGTTTCGCCGCTGGTGGGCGGAGACGCAGAGGCCCGGGGGTTTGAGTCCACGTTGCGGCGGGATCTCGAGATCTCGGGTCTGTTCCGGGTGCTTCCGGTCACCGGCGCGGCCGTGCCCGATCCATCGGGTGCGGTGGACTACGCGCGTTGGGCGGCGACCGGAGCGCGCTTCCTGGTCGCAGGCCGCTACCAACCGCTGGGAAGCGGCTTCACCATCGACGTGCGCCTGTACGACGTCATCGAACGACGGATCCTCGGCGGCAAGCGCTACGAAGCGCCGCAGGCGGAACTGGGCCGCATGGCCAACCGCTTTGCCGACGAAATCCTTCGCATCCTCACGGGCAAGCGTGGGCCCTTCGACAGCGAGATCGCCTTCATCTCGACCCGCGCCGGCCGCTTCAAGGAACTCTGGGCGATGCGCTTCGACGGTGGCGGGCTTCGCCAGTTGACGCGCAACGAAACCATCAACCTCTCGCCGAGTTGGGCCCCCGACGGGCGGTCCCTGCTCTACACGTCGTATCGCGACGGGCGCCCACGCCTCTACCAGGTCGATGCGAGCACGCAGCGTCGACGCCGCGTGCTCGGCGGGCCGGGCATCGTGGTGGGCGGCCGCTTTTCCCCGGACGGGCGTGAGATCGCGGTTTCGCTAGAGGAATCGCAGGGGAATACGGAAATCGTCGTGATCGACCTGAAGGGTCGCACCCTGGATGTGGTGGCGCGCAACGAGGGCGTCGACGTCAGTCCCACCTGGGCACCCAATGGCCGCCGGATCGCGTTCTGCTCGTCGCGCGGTGGCACCCCGCAGATCTACGAGGCGGAGCTGCCCTCCGGTTCGCTCCGGCGGGTCACCCAGCAGGGCACCTACAATACCTCGCCGGCGTGGGCGCCCGACGGCGAGCGGATCGCCTACACCGGACGTGTCGCCGGCGGCAGCTTCCAGATCTTCGTCGTCGAGCTCGCGACCGGAGGTCTTCGCCAGTTGACCTGGCCGCCAGGGGATAACACCGATCCGAGTTGGTCCCCCGACGGCCGTTACCTCGTCTTCAGCTCGACTCGCGGGGGCCGGGAAGAACTCTACGTGTCCGATTGGCGGGGGAGGAGCCAACATCGATTGATCGCCGGCCCGGGCGGTGATACCTCTCCAACCTGGTCGCCGTGGCTCGACTGATCCGACGAAAGTCGGTTCGCTGTGAGGGAGGATGAGATGGGTCGGGGGCTTGTGATTCAGCGAGCGGGGCACGTGTGCCGTGCCAACGAAGGGGCGCCGAGGCGCCCGTGGGGAGCGCCCGGGGCGCCGGTCCAGTGGAGGTCGCCGATTCTGGCGTTTCTGGTTGCCGTCGCGTTGGGCCTGGGCGGATGTTCGGCGAAGGACGACTCGTCGACCGACGACATCTACTCTGGCTACGACGGCACCGGGCAGCTCGGAGAGAGCGATCTTCCGGGGGAGGTCCCCGAGGGGTCGAGCCTCGACATGTATCGACAGGGGACCCTTGGGGAAGCCGGTGCCCAGGGGCCGCTCGACGACGTCTACTTCGACTACGACGCCTACGATCTTTCCTACGACGCGCGGGAGCTTCTCAGCCGCAATGCCGAGTGGCTGCGAGCCAATCCCAGCGCCCGGATCGAGGTCGAGGGGCACTGCGACAGCCGAGGCACGATCGAATACAACCTGGGCCTCGGTGCCCGGCGGGCGACGGCGGTCCGCGACTATCTGGTGAGCGTCGGCATTGCCGCCGATCGGATGTCGACGATCAGCTACGGCAAGGAATTGCCGGTGTGTCAGGAGGAAAGCGCGAGTTGTTGGGCGCGTAACCGTCGGGCGCACCTGGTGGTCCTGAATTGACGGCGCACCGGGGTTGGAGGCCATGACGAAGTTGCGTGCCGATACGGTTCCGCTCGAAAACGCGATGGTGCGCGCCATTGCCTCGCTGGTCGCGCTCGCCGGCCTCCTCTGGTCGGCCGGTTGCGCCTCCCAGGTCGACCTCACCTCCATCCGACGCGAGCAGCGGATGATGGCGCGCCGGATCGCCGACCAGCGAGCCGACCTCGATCGGCTGAACACCGAGGTTTCGCGCTTGCGGCGGCAGGTGGGTGGAGCTGCCTATGGGGGGACGGCTCCCTACGGCGCGCCGACGGGCGCCGATCCCTACGCGCAGGGCGCGTACCCGCCCGGGCAGGGTCCAGCCGGAGGGGCCGCGCCGCAAGGGCAGGGATACCCGGCGGGCGCGGGCTATGGTGCCCCAGACGCGGCGGCGGGCGGGTATGCGGCGGGGAACGCGGCTCCCGGGGGCTACGCCGTCGGGGGAGCCCCGGCGCAGGCAGAGGTCGCTGCCACGCCTACGGGTTCGAAGCTGCAGACCGACATGGGGCGCGGTAGTGACGTCGAGTACCAGCAGGGCCTGCAGCACTACGCGAGCGGCGATTATCAGCGTTCGGTCCAGTCGCTGCGCAACTACGTCAGCCGCAACCCGCGGGATCCTCTCGTC
>JAPOLW010000050.1 GCA_029976905.1 bacterium
AACGCCAGGCGCAGGGCCTTTCCTTCGCCGCCGGGCCGCGGCAGCGTGTGGTGTCGGCCCTCATAGGCGAGTTTCTCGCCCGCGCAGGCGAGACGGACGATGTCGATGGTCTCCCGCATACGGCCAACGGGATCCGCAAAGGATACCCCGTGGAGACCTTCGACCACCTGCGGGCCGCTCGCCCCGAGGCCGAGTCGAAAGCGGTCGTTCGAGAGGGCGGCCAGGGTGAGCGCGGTCATCGCCGTCATCGACGGCGTACGCGCGCTCACCTGCAGAATGCCCGTCCCCAGACCGATCGTGCTCGTGCGGGCCGCCAGGTAGGCGATCGTCGTCGCCCCGTCCATCCCCCACGCTTCCGCCGACCAGACCGAATCGACACCGAGGCGCTCCGCCTCGACCGCGTATTCGACCTGCTCGGCCCAATCGCCACGGCCCGAGGCCGGACCTCCGATGGTGATGGCGATCTTCATGGCGTCTTGTCCCCTCTGCACGCGTGCGTTGCAACCTCTGGCTGGGGCCGGGGCCCGAAGTCGAAGCGCGGGACGCCCGGAAGACGCACCAGCAGGCCACCCGTGGGCACGGCACCGGGGCCCCGGGTGGGCGTTGCAACCACGCGGGCCCGCCAGTATCGCAACGGATCGTGTCTCGATTTCGTCTCGACCCCTGCCGACTCCCTCCCGAAGTCGAGGATCTCCGACGCGAGGTCCGCGCGTTTCTCGACGAGGAGCTCGCCGATTTTCCGACCTGGCGTCGCGCCTATACCTGGATGGGCAGCGACCCCGACTTCAGCCGCAAGATGGGTGCGCGCGGCTGGATTGGCATGACCTGGCCCAGGGAGTACGGCGGTGCCGAACGCAGCAGCTTCGATCGCTACGTCGTCCTCGAAGAAATGCTTGCGGCCGGAGCACCCGTCGCAGCGCACTGGATCGCCGACCGCCAGACCGGCCCCCTGCTGCTCAAATACGGAACCGAGGAGCAGCGCCAGCGCATCCTGCCCGGGATCTGCCGCGGTGAGATCTACTTCTGCATCGGGATGAGCGAGCCCGACTCGGGCTCCGACCTCGCCTCGGTTCGCACCCGGGCCGAGCGCACCGACACGGGCTGGCGCATCAACGGCACCAAGTTATGGACTTCCGGCGCGGCGCAGAGCCACTACATGATCGCGCTGGTCCGAACGTCGGCGGCCGAACGCAAGCACCAGGGGCTCTCGCAGCTGCTCATCCCCCTGCAGGACACCCCTGGCCTCACCATCCGCCCGATCCGCGACCTCGCTGGAAACGCCCACTTCTGCGAGGTGACCTTCGAAGACGTCGAGGTCGGCGAGGATGCGGTCATCGGCGCCGAGGGCGATGGCTGGGGACAGGTCATGGCAGAGCTTGCCTACGAGCGCAGCGGCCCCGAACGCTATCTCTCCTGCCAGCCGCTCCTGTCCACCTTCGCCCGTGAACTCGGGAGCGACGCCGGCCCCCGCCAGCGCGCCGGCATCGGACGTCAGGTCGCCCACCTCGCAACGCTCCGCCAGATGACGCTCAGCCTCGCCGGACTTCTCGAGCGCGGCGAGGATCCGGCCCTCGAGGCTTCGGTCACCAAGGATCTCGGCGGCGTCTTCGAGCAGGACCTACCCGGCCTCGTCCAGAGTCTGATCGAGGCGGAACCGCGAGCCGACGCCGGAGCGACCGACCTCCAGGAACTCCTCGCCCACCTCATGCAAAATGCTCCTTCCTTCTCGCTGCGCGGCGGTACCCGCGAGGTTCTGCGCGGCATCATCGCCCGGGGGCTCGGACTGCGATGAGTGAGTCACGCACGCTGATTGCGGAGACCGTCGAGCGCCTCTTCGCAGAATCCCTCGACGCCGAGGCGATCGCACGCGCGGAGGCCGGCGAGTGGCCTGCCACGCTCTGGTCGTCCGTCGAAGAGGCCGGGCTCACCCGCGCTCTGCTGCGCGCCGAGAACGGCGGTGCCGGTGGCGATTGGCTCGACGTCTTCGAGATCGCGCGCGCCGTCGGCCGCCATTGCGTTCCCCTGCCCCTGGTCGAGACCATCCTGGCATCGTGGTTGCTCGAACGCGGTGGCCTCGCCGTTCCCGACGGGCCGCTCGGTCTGATCCCACACGATTTCACACCGACCGCGGGAGCGCGTCTCGAACGCGTCCCCTGGGGGCGGACGTCCAGCCACCTGGTCGGCCTGGCGCGCGACGGCAAACAGACCCGCGTCGCGTGCCTGCCCCGCGACGGTCTCCCGTGCACGGACGGCCACAATCTCGCTCTCGAGCCCCGCGACGACCTCACCCTGGGCGACGCCGCACCGACGCTTGGCGACCATGCGCTCGGCTCCGGCACCGTTCACCGCCTCGGCGCGCTGCTGCGCTGCGGGCAGATGACCGGAGCACTCGAATGCATGCTCGACCGCTCCGTGCAGTACGCCAACGAGCGCGTCCAGTTTGGACGCCCGATCGCGAGTTTCCAGATCATCCAGCAGGAACTCGCGCGTCTGGCCGGCCTCGTGGCCGAGGCGACCACGGCGACCGAGATCGCCTTCGGGGCGACCGACCGCACCGATCCCGGGGCCGAAGGTCGGATCGGAGCCGGCGCCGACCCGATGTTCGAGATCGCCTGTGCCAAGGTCGTGGTCGGCGACGCCGCCGAACTCGGACCGCGCATCGCCCATCAGGCCCACGGCGCAATCGGTTTTACCTACGAGCACTCCCTGCACTTCTCGTCACGCCGGCTCTGGGCCTGGCGAGCAGAGTTCGGGCTCGCCGAAGAGTGGGCCACACGACTCGGCGACGCGGTGCAGGACGACTTCGGCGGCGCGGTGTGGCCCCTGGTCACGTCGAGGTAGTGCCCGCTTCGGGTGGCCCGGTCGGGGACGACTCCGGACCGCCGCGCGACCGGGGCGAGATCGATGCGGTCCCCATCCTCTACCGGGACGAACGACTCGTCGCCGTGGACAAGCCGGGCGGACTGCTCGTGCATCGCAGTCCACAGGCCGCCGACCGCACCGCGTTGGTCCAGATCCTGCGCGACCAGATCGGACACTATGTGCACCCGGTCCATCGCCTCGATCGCGCGGCCTCGGGCGTGATCCTCTTCGCACTGGACCGGGAGGCGGCGGCCGCCGCGCAGACGGCGCTCGCGGCGCCGGACACCATCAAGAGCTACGTCGTGCTCGTGCGAGGCTCGACCGAGGCCCACTTCGAGAGTCGCCGCCCTCTGCGCTCCGAGGCCGGGCGCCCCCAACCTGCCTGGACGGAGTTTCGACGAAGAGCCGAGATGAGCCGATGCACTCTGCTCGAGGCACGCCTCCATACCGGACGACGCCACCAGATCCGACGCCACCTGTCCCACCTCGCCCACCAGGTGATCGGCGACACGCGCTACGGCAAGGGGCGCATCAACAACGAATTGCGCCTGCGTCATGGACTGCCACGACTCTTCCTGCATGCCCGCCGACTCGAAATGGACCATCCCACGGCCGCAGGTCGACTCGAGATCGAGGCACCGCTGGCGGCCGATCTGCGCGCCTTCCTCGCGCGCCTTCCCGACACACCGGACGACCTCGCGCTCTAGAAGCCGTCTCGCACACCGGCCCACACCGTGGCGACGGCCGCTTCCCTGCGTAGAGTCGAACGCTTTGCCTCCCCCATCGAACCCGCTAGGTCTCCTCCATCGCCGATGGCCATCGCCCCGACCGATTCCCCCGCTCCGTCCCGTCGTTCCGGACTGACCACCGCATCGATGGTGGCCTACGGGTCGGGGAACTTCGCCTTCGCCCTGCTCGGCCTCGTGATCAGCGTGAACCTCCAGTACTTCTACACCGACTATGTGGGGCTCTCGGCCGGCCTGGTAGCGTGGTCCCTTCTCTTCGCCAAGCTCTTCGACAGCCTGACCGACCCCTTGATGGGCTACCTCTCGGATCGGACCCATACCCGCTTCGGACGGCGACGCCCCTACTTCCTCGCGGCGGCCCTGCCGCTGGCCGTGTCCTTCTACTTTCTGTTCACGCCGCCGACGATCGCCGAAGCGGGCGGCAGCCAGGGCGAACTCCTGCGCTACATGCTGGCACTCTACGTCCTGACCTACCTCTTCTGGACCATCGGCGCGGTGCCCTATTTCAGCCTCGGCGCAGAACTCACCGACGACTACCAGGAGCGGGTGACCCTCATCACCGTACGCGAGGCCTGGGCACTCAGCGGGCTTCTCCTCGCCACGATTGCACCGGCGTACCTGATCCACGTCTACGGGGGCGTGGACGGGTACTCCTTCATGGGCGCCATTCTAGGTGCGGCCACCGCGATCACCCTGGTGATCTCGGCCCTGGCCTCGCACGAGCGCCCGGAATTCCAGGGGCGCCCCCCCATGAATCCCTACGCCGGCTGGATCGCCACGCTCCGCAACCCGCACTTCCGCCCCCTTCTTCTGGCCTTTTCGTGCACAGCCGTCGCCGGAGCGGTGCCCGCGGTTCTGGTGATCTACGTCTCGGTCTACATCATCGGAACGCCCGCCTGGTGGAGCGAGGCCGTCCCGGGCTGGATGCCGACCTGGTCGTATTACCTGCTGGTCTACTTCGCCAGCGGCGTTCTCTCCCTGCCGTTGTGGAATCGGGTCGCGGCGCGGCTGGGCAAGCGCGAGACCTGGGGCGTCGCGATCGTCATTGCGGTCTTCACCAGTGCGGCCTGCGCCTGGCTCGCCGAGGGCTCCATCCTGCTCTTCACCGTCATCCTGGTCCTGGGCGGCGCCGCCTACGGCAATACGCTGGCGCTGCCGCCGGCCATGGTCGCCGATCTCATCGACTGGGACGAGGCGCAGACGGGCGGGCGCCGCGAGGGGTCGTATTTCGCGATCTGGGCCTTTGCCACCAAGCTGGGCGCGGCCGTGACGGGTTTCGTGGCCCTGCAGGTCCTCGAGCGCGTGGGCTATCAGCCGGGGGTACCGCAGACCGACGAAGTACGACGGTGGATGGTCTGGATGTATTCCTGGTTCCCCGCCGGCTTCTACGTCGCCGCGGGTGCCGCCCTGGCCGGCTTCCGGTTCTCGCGCGACGATCTCGCCGATGCCCAACGCGCCGTCGGGCGCGACGAATGACCCTCCGCAAAAACCTTCGTCCTGCGTAGAAAGTGGGAGATTCATAAGCTATTTCAACTGGTTGAATACCGATCGCCGCTTGAAGCCGGCCCCCCGTGGCATCGGGGTGAGTTCTGCTAAAGGAAGGCGCTCGAACCAAGCGGAGACCCATGGAAGCTACAGCTACGACACATTCACTGGACAACCCTTTTGCGACCGAAGCCCCGTCCCGGCTGCCCGCCCGCTCGGGCGGCTCGGTCTACGACGCCGCTCTCGGCCTGGGCGAGGAACTCCTCGAGAAGCCAGTGCAAGGTGGTGGTCTCGACCGGGTCCGCGTCCAGCACGCCAAAGGCCGGATGACCGTTTTCGAGCGCATCCGCGTCCTGACCGACCAGGAGCCGAATCTGCTGTGGCAGAATTGGGGGCCCAACCTCGACGGTGCCTCCCTGGTCTGCGGCATCCTCGACATCGGCGGCCGCGACGTCGCGGTCTACGGGCACGACTTCACCCTGCGGGCGGGGTCGATGGACGCCACCAACGGCAACAAGCTCGCCCGACTCATCTACATGGCCGGTGAGCGTGGCATCCCGCTGATCGGGATGAACGACTCCGCCGGCGCCTTCGTGCCCGCCGGCGTCGGCGGCCTCGACGGCTATAGCGAGGCCTTCACGGCGCTGCGGAAGATCAGCGGCCTGGTGCCTTCGATCAGCCTGATGTTCGGCTACAACGCCGGCGGCGGCTCCTACCTGCCCCGGCAGGGCTCCTTCATGATCCAGTGCGAAGACACCTTCATCGGCCTCACCGGGCCCGGGGTCGTGAAGAGTGTTCTCGGGGAAGACGTGAGCGCCGACGACCTCGGTGGCCCCGGCGTGCACGGTCAAAACGGTGTTTGCGACGTGACGACCGCCGACGAGTTGGGCTCGCTGCGAACCGCGATCCGACTGCTGCGCTACCTCCCCGACAATAACCACTCCGCCGCCCCCTTCGCGGCCACGTCGGACCCGATCGATCGCTTCACGGTCGAGGAAGACATCCTCTTCCGCAAGACCTTCAACTCGCCGGCAGGCATGAATGCGCCGCTCGACATCACACTCTTCCTGCAGCAGATCTGCGACCACAGCGAGTACTTCGAATTGCAGGAGGCGCGCGCACGCAATCTGATCACCGCGTTTGGCCGCATCGGCGGCCACGTGGTCGGCTTCGTGGCCAACAACTCCGCGGTGGCCTCGGGCCAGATCGACACGCATGCCGCACGCAAGGGCACCCGCTTCATCCGCTTCTGCAACATCTACAACATCCCGATGATCTTCCTGGAGGACACGACCGGGTTCCTGCCAGGCCGCGAGCAGGAATCGGGTGGCATCGTGCTCGAGGGACGGCGCTTCCTCGACTCGATCATCGATTTGCGCACACCCTCGATGACGCTCATCATTCGCAACGCCTTCGGCGGAGCGTACGCGAGCTACAACTCCCATTTCGTCGGCGCCGACATGGTCTTTGCGATGCCGCACGCGCGCGTCGCGGTCATGGGCTCCGCGGGCAAGGAATTCGTTTACAAGGACGAGATGCGCGGCGCGGAAGCCGCCTACAAAAAGGCCATCGCCGACGGCGCCTCGGCCGAGGAAGCCTCCCGCGAGCGTGAGGCGAAGCTCGCCAAACTTGCCGACCGCTACGAGCGCGACCTCATGAACCCGAAGGAGGCCCTCTCCCTCGGTTCGATCTCCCGCATCGTCATGCCAGGCACGTCGCGCCGCATCCTCGCAAAGAACCTCAACTTCCTCATGCGCACGTACACGCCCACCCCGATGAGCGGGGCACAGCGCGAGTTCGAGTAAGGAGAACGCACGTGCTGGACCGTAACCTCGAGAAAATGACGGGGCCGACCGGATCGGCCTGGATCGACTCCTTCGGGGTCGAGGCGATGAAGATCCTCGTCGTCTGCCGGGGACCGGTGCGCAAGGAAGCCTTCGACGTCTTCGACCGGATCGGCGTCCG
The DNA here is from genome assembly GCA_029976905.1 of bacterium. GTDB lineage: Bacteria > Desulfobacterota > Binatia > UBA12015 > UBA12015 > VGTG01. Next base: position 7,059 of record JAPOLW010000050.1, read on the forward strand.
CGAATACGGGATGCTGCTGTCGGAGAAGGACTCGGTCACCTACGCGCGCTGCCTCGCCCCCGAACTGCGCAGCCTGCGATTCCCGGAAAACGTACACCGCGTACCCGACTATATGGGCGTCGGTCAGGAAGAGAAGCTCGAGCGCATCGGCGAGATCATCGAGATCGCCCGCAGCAACGGGTACACGCACCTCTTCGCCGGGTACGGCTTCATGGCCGAGGACGCCGAATTCCTCGAGGCGATCGAGAAGGCCGGGCTGGGCTTCGTCGGCCCATCCTCCATGGTTGCACGGCGGGCCGGAGCAAAGGACGAAGCGAAGAAACTCGCGCGGGGACTGGGCAATGCCATCATCCCCGGCGTCGACGACATCTCGGCGCGCGCGTTGGCTCGCCGGGCGACCGACCGCAAGGCCCTCGAAGCCCTGGCCGGCGAGAAGGGCCTCGAGTTCTCCTGGCAGGACGAGACCTCGCTCGAAGGAAATGCAGAAGCCCTGCTGCAGGCAGGGTACGGCGAAACCCTCGAGCTCGTCACGATCGCCGAGCTGCAGGAGATGGCTCGGGAGATCTGCGCCGAGATGTGGGAAAGCCATGCGGGCTACCGCATCCGCTTCAAGCACATCGGTGGCGGCGGCGGAAAGGGACAACGCGTCGTTGCCTCTCCCGAGGAGATCGACGCCGCGGTGATGGACGTGCTTGCCGAGTCCAAGGTCGTCGAGCCGGGCTCGAACCGCAACTTCCTGATCGAGCTCAACATCGAGCGAACGCGTCACAACGAGATCCAGCTGATCGGCAACGGCTCCTGGTGTGTCGCGCTCGGCGGTCGCGACTGCTCGGTGCAGATGCACGAGCAGAAACTTCTCGAAGTATCGCTCACGCAGGAATTACTCGACGTCGAGATCGAGCGCGCCCGGGAGGCCGGTCAGACCAGGGCCGCCGAGACATTGAAGGGCGACAAGGGGTGCCTGGCGCGCATGGAGGAAGAAGGTGAGCGCTTCGGCGTCGCCACCGGCCTGAACTCCGTTTCGACCTTCGAGTGCATCATCTCCGGCTTCGATCACTTCTTCATGGAGATGAATACCCGCATTCAGGTCGAGCACGTCGTCACCGAGCTCGCCTATCGCCTGAAGTTCACCAACCCCGACGATGCGCAGGAGTGCTTCTACGTCGAAGATCTGATCGAGGCGATGTGCCTCCTGGCACTGCACGGGCCACGTCTCCCCCGGCCCGAACGCACCATGCGCCATGTCTCCGGACTCGAGGTCCGCATCAACGCCACCAACCAGGCTTTGCAGCCGCACGCCGGCGGGATGATCCGTTCCTGGTCGGCGCCCATCGACGGCGAAATCCGCTTCGACCAGGGCATCGGCACGCGCAACCCCGACACGGGCGCCTTCATCTTCTATCGCCTGGCGGGCGCCTACGACTCCAACGTCGCCCTCGTCCTCACCGACGGAACGACCCGCGAGGACAACTACGAGCGCATGGCCGAGGTCCTACGGCGCACCGAGTTGCGGGGAGACGACCTGCAGACGAACCTGCCGGTGCACTACGGACTCGTGCAGTGGTTCCTCGGCAAGGGCGTCATGGCCGAGCCGACCACGGGCTTCATGGGCCCCTTCCTCACCGCGGTGGGCTCCCTGCAACGGGTGGTCGACGACGTGGATCTCGACGTCGCCATCGCCGAAACAGCCGCGCGCCAGGCGGACGCCCGCCCGATCCTCGCCGCCAAACAGACCCTCTTGCGGCGGCCGATTGCCACGCTGCTCTCGGAGCCCCACGTGCTCGCGGGTTTTCTCGGACGCTACGAAGGAACGCTCTTCTCCTACCGCGACGGCGAGGTGAGCTTCGTCGACAACCCGATCCACTTCCTCGAGAGGCTCTACCACTATCTCGACCTCGAGCACGTCGAGAGCAAGCCTCCGTCGGAACGCATCTGGGAGCACGACGGCAAGATCCTCGCAAACGCCCTCGCCTTCTACGAGGAGGTCGAGCGTCGCACCGGGGCGCGTACCGCCGCCGATCTCGAGACCCTCTTCGCCGGCACGTCTTCCGGCAAGCTGACCGGTGGAGACGAGGCGCTGTGGGCCCGCGCGGTCGCTTCCCATCGTGGCTTCCAGGCGGGCCTCGAACTTCTTCTGCTCATTCCGCGCATCGGAGCGCGTGCCGGCTTCCTGGACATCACGGTCGGGGACGATCTGGTTCCGGTCTTCCCGGACCGCTTCTACGACGCCGACCTGACCAAAGCCGCGGTGCGCGCCCTGGCACCGCCCCCCCAGGCGAGCGCCGACGAGATCGTGACACCCATGGGTGGAACCTTCTACGCCCGCGAGGCTCCGCACCTGCCACCGCTGGTCAACGTAGGAGACCATTTCGAAGCCGGGCAACCGCTCTTCATCATCGAGGTAATGAAGATGTTCAACAAGGTCTCGGTGCCGTTCAGCGGTACCGTGACCCAGAACCTCATGCTCGACCAGGACGCGACCGTCGTCGTCAAGGGACAGCCGATCCTGAAGATCGAACCGGACGAGCGCTTCGAGCCGGAGTCCATGGAGACGATCGTCGCGCGCCGCCGCGAGGTCACGCTGGCCCTTCTTTGAGGCGCGGCGGGCCGGCGGGCCGGCCCGGGACCAAAACGGACGGGCGCCGCCCGGGCGTGGATCAGAGAGGATCGACCCGGACGCGAAAGCGGGCGAGACCGCGAAAGCCCGGGACACTCTTCCACTCCGCCGGCGTCTCGGCCGCACGCAGATGGCCAAAGCGCGCAACGAGAGCGCCAATGGCCTCCTGGGCTTCGACGCGCGCGAGGTGCGCTCCCAGGCAGAGATGCGCGCCGCCGCCAAAGGACAGAAGGCGGATGTCGGACCGCGTGATGTCGAAGCGGTCGGGGTCGGGATTGACGGCCGGGTCCCGGTTCGCCGCCGAGAGAAGAACCGTAACGGACTCACGCGCATCGACGTCGACTCCATCGATCCGGGTATCGGTCGGCACGACCCGCCCGGTCACCGTCACCGGTGGGTCGAAGCGGAGCATCTCCTCGACCGCGTTGCCGATCCGGGTCGGGTCGGCGCGCAGGGCGGCCAACTGCTCGGGATGCTCGAGCAGCGCGCGCGTCCCATTGCCGATCAGGTCCGTCGTGGTGACGTTCCCGGCGATCAACAGAAGATTGCACATCGTCACCAACTCGTCCTCGGTGAGGCGATCGCCGCCCTCCTCGGCGGCCACGAGTTGTCCGATGAGATCGTCGGCAGGCTTCTCGCGTCGGCGAGCAATCTCCGAGCGGAGGCATGCATCGAGAGCGGCGGCAGCCTCTTCACCGGCGCGCTGAGCGTCCTCCCCGGCGAAGGGGTCGAAAAAGGACGTCGTCGCCGCTTCGGACCACTGCTTGAACTGCGCCTGCTCGGCGGGGTCGACGCCGAGGATGCGCGCAATCGCGATTGCGGGCAGCGGGCCGGCGAGGGCCTCGATGAGGTCGAAGCCGTCGGCACCGCCGGGGTCGAGTCGATCGAGTAGTTCCCGGGCCACCTCGCGAACCAGGGGGCGCCATTGCTCGGCCTGGCGGGGCGTAAAGGCGCGGCTGACGAGGTTGCGCAGCCGCTGATGGTCGGGGTCGTCGAGAAAAAGCATCGACGGCTCGACGCCGTCGGCAACGAACCGCCGGACGGGATCGTCGGGCAACGCCTTGCGCGGGTCTGCCCAATACTCCCGCGAGCGAACCACGGCTTCGACATCGGCGAAGCGGCTCAGAACCACGCGATTGAACTCGCGGTCCCGGTGCACCGGACAGCGCTCGCGAAGTTCGTGCAGGACCGGATGCGGGTCCTCGCGGAACACGGGATCGATCGGCATCAGTCGGATTCCGTCGGGGATGTCGTCTCCCGGTGGATGGGAATCTCGTCCAGAACCCGCCATGATCATTTTCTCCCTTTGAGTAGGTCGGCAAACGTACCCAGTCCGCCCCCGCGGCCCATCTCCTCGACGAGAGCCTCGGTCTCGCGACGCTCCTCCGCAACGGCCTCGTCGCGCGCCCGACGGTCGCCCTCGACCATGGAGAGGCCGAGGCGACGCTTCACCGGATCGACACTCGTGACCGTCACCTCGATCTCGTCGCCGACCCCGACCACATCGCGCGGATGTCGGACGTGACGACCGAGAGCCATGACCGAAACGTGGACCAGACCGTCGAGCCCGGGCTCGAGTTCGACAAAGGCGCCGAAGGCCTCGAGCTTGCGCACACGCCCCGTCACCGTGCGACCGGCCGGATACCGCTCGGCCACGTCTGCCCATGGATCGCGGGCAAGCGCTCGCAGGGAGAGCCCGATGCGCGCCGGACGCCCCGCCTCGCCCGCCTCGATCTTGATCACCTGGGTCTCGACCTTCTGCCCGACCTCGAGCACTTCCGAGGGATGCTCGACCCGTGCGTGCCCCAGCTGACTCAGGTGGACGAGCCCCTCGACGCCACCCAGATCGACGAAGGCACCGAACTCCCGGAGCGAAGTCACTTCTCCCTCGACGACGGCGCCGACCTCCAGACGCTCCCAGGTCGCTACCGCCTGCGCCGCCCGCTCCTCTTCCTGGAGGTCCCGCCGTGAGACGACGATGTTGCGGCCTCCTTCCTCGATCCGGGTGACACGGAACCGCAGACGCTGACCGATCCACGTATCGGGATCGATGCGCCGCCGATCCATCTGCGAGGCCGGGCAAAAGGCGCGTTGACCGGCCACCTGGACGTCGAAGCCGCCCTTGTTGCGACCAAGGACCACACCCTCGACGGCGATCCCGTGCTCGTACGCCTGCTCCAACTCGCCGGGAACGTGACCGCCCCGTCCGAAGGTGCGCTTGAGGACGATCGAGCCTGAACGACTGCCGTCATCGGTGACCGTCGCCTCGACGACGTCGCCGACGGCGAGGCCATGCTCTCCGGTCTCGGCATCGCGAAATTCGGCAAGGCCGATCACGGCCTCCGATTTTCCCCCAAGACCAACGAAGGCGGTCTCGGCGCCGAGCGCCACGACACGACCCCGAACCCGGGTCCCCACCGTGACCTCGGCCGAGCCGGTTTCGCTTTGCGCGAAAAGGGTGGCGAAGTCCTCGTCCTCCGCCGCCGGGGCATCGGAAGGCGCGCGGGAATCCTCCCGTGCCTGTGTCGCCTCGGTCTCCTGCGGGGGTGCTTCCGAACGGTCGTCTGGCATCCTCTCGAGTCTAGCAGTAGATCGCCGAAGATGAGCAAAGAACCTCTCCTCTTCGAACGGCGGGACGCCATCGCCCTCCTCTCCGTGAACGACGCCCCCTACAACCGCATGTCGCTGGCCTTCATGGATGATCTCGAGCGCCGCGTCGCGGAACTCGCGGCGGACGACGGCGTGCGCGCCGTGGTCATCACCGCCGCGGGGGATGAAAATTTTTCGGTCGGCATGGACCTCAAGCAACTTCCGCAGGGGATCCAGGAAAAGGGTAGCGTCGATGCCGTCTTCGACCAGCGATTGCGGGTCCTCGCCGCGATCGAGAACATGGGCAAGCCGTGGATCGCCACCCTCTTCGGCTATTGCCTGGGCGCTGGCCTCGAACTTCCCCTCGCCTGCCACTTCCGCCTCGCCGCCGCCGATGGCGCGAAGATCGGCCTTCCCGAAATGGACCTGGGGTAGGTCCCGGCGTGGGGCGGCAGCGCGCGACTGGTGCGCCGGATCGGCCGTGACCGCGCGATCGACATGATCCTGCGCGCCAAGACGGTCTCAGGTCCGGAGGCGCTGAGCCTGG
>JAPOLW010000510.1 GCA_029976905.1 bacterium
GAGAGCCTCGGCGATGGGTACACCCTCGTCCAACGGGGGGCGCGCTTCGGTCACGTGAGGATTCTCGAGGTCGTGGACGCCCCGGCGTCGAACGGGCCGTGAGCGGATCCGCCACCATACCTCGACCCGAGAGGAAGCACCGGACCGATCGTCGGGTGGGCCCCTCGAGGCCGGGGCGGTCCTGACGCCCGGGATTCGAATGCCCCCGGTGGGGAGGATCCACTCTCTCAGATCGAGAAAAGGGCCGAGCGGGAGCGGGCCTAGACCCCGCAGGGTTCGCGAAGAACGGCCAACGCATCGCGCACGTCGGCCAGCGAGACCTCCCGATGGATTTGCGGCGCACCCAACGCGGAGAGCAACACGAACCGCATCTGGCCCCCCTCGAACTTCTTGTCGCGCGCCATCGTTGCCAGAATCGCCTCGTCGTCCAGGCCGGCTTCGAGGACCACCGGCAGATCGAAGCGCCGCAACGAGGAGAGCACCCGGGTCGTGCTGGCCGCCGGCAGGCCGCATTTGCGTTCGGACAAAAACAACTCCGCGCGCATCCCCAGGCTGACCGCCTCCCCATGAAGGAGCGTCCCCTCACCGGCGGCCGTCTCGATGGCGTGTCCGATCGTATGCCCGAAGTTCAAATACGCCCGAACCCCAGAGGTCTCCAACTCGTCTTCCTCCACGACGCGCGCCTTGATCGCGACGTTGCGGGCGATCAGGGCGACGAGATCGTTTCGATCCTCGAGCGCGTCGACCGTATCGAGCATCTCCGGATCGCGAATGGCGGCGTGCTTGATGATTTCGGCAAACCCCTCGGCCCACGCGCGCGGCGGCAGGGTCTGCAGCGTCCGCGTGTCGGCGAGGACGAAGGCCGGTTGCAGGAATGCGCCGACCAGATTTTTCCCCTCCGGAATGTCGATCGCGGTCTTCCCCCCCACCGAGCTATCGACCTGGGCAACGACCGTGGTCGGAACCTGGACACAAGGGATCCCCCGGTAGAAGAGGGCGGCGACCAGGCCGCCCAGATCCCCGATCACACCACCGCCGAGGGCGACGACGAAGCCATGGCGGTCCAGACCGGAGCGCACCAGGGTTCGCAGCGCTCCTTCGAGGTGCGCGAAACTCTTCGTTCCCTCCCCCGGGGGAAGGACCACCACGTGCGTCACGATGCCGGCGCTCTGCAGGCTTTCCACGACGACGTCGAGATGAAGCGTCTCGACATTCTCATCCGTGAGGATCGCGCAGTGAGGACCGAGGCGGCGCGCGGCGGCCTCCGGACCCACTTCCCGGAGGATGTCTTCCCCGATTCGGACCTCATAGCCCCGGTCGGGAAGCCCGACTGTAACGCGCTGTTCCTCCGCCATGGGCGGAAACGCTAGCAGGGGGACCACCAAACCAGAAACAATCGTCGCCAGCGCGGGCCGTGGAGATCCCTGGGCGATGGGCACCCGATCGCCGGCCTCGCGCGCCGGTCGCCCCGGCCCGGCACCGCCTCGAATTCCAGCCGGCCGCCCGGGGCGGCGGGGAATCTCGCCGGGGAGTGCGCGACCCCGCCTTCTTGGCGTCCACGACGCGCGGGTGTTTGAAGGGAAAGACCAAAGGTGGGTGCGTGCGGTATCCCGCGTGGGTTCGAGGACTCTGGCCTCCGGGCACGGACGCCCCGCCTCCCGGCCCGGAGGCGAGCGCCAGGCGATCGATGCGCACCGCACCGGGCCGGGAGCCTACCGATGCGATCGAAACCGAAACGATCTACCCCCATCCCGACGGCCTCCGGCAGCACGACGGCGGGGGCGACGGTCCTCGGCCGGAGTGCGGCGCCCCGCACCATCGCTCTTGCCTTGCTCCTCCTTCTCGTCGTTCCCGCATTCGCGCAGGGCCCAGACCCGACCAGGCAACCGCGCAGCGACGACGGCCGTTTCACCAATCTCGCCGGGGACCTCGAGCGGGCGGGCCCCGGCGTGACCGTTCCCTTCTTCCTGCGACGCATTGCAAAGACCTTCGCCACCCCCGAGGGACTTCCACCCCGGGTCGAGAACGACGGCGCGTTCCTTCGCGAGAACGCGCGAGCGAGCATTCCCACGATCACGTGGATCGGCCACGCGACGATGCTGGTCCAGATGGAGCACCAGACGTTTCTCACCGACCCCATCTGGGCCGAGCGCGCCAGTCCCGTCCCCTTCGCCGGCCCGAAGCGCTTCCACCCGCCCGGCGTCGCACTCGAGGACCTGCCTCCGATCGATTTCGTGGTCATCTCCCACAATCACTACGACCACCTCGACCTCGAGACCCTCGTGGCGCTCTCGCGCCGCAACCCCGGTACGAAGTTCTACGTGCCGCTGGAAAACGCGGGCCTTCTGCGCGAGGAGGGCGTGTCCAACGTCGAGGAGATGGGCTGGGGACAGGTCGCGCACTCCGGGGACCTCGAAATCCACTGCTTGCCAACACAGCATTGGAGTCGTCGCGGTCTCTTCGACGGCATGAAGGCGCTGTGGGCGTCGTGGGCCATCCTCGGCCCTTCGGAGCGCTTCTACTTCGCCGGCGACACCGGCTACTTCGACGGATTCGCCGACATCGGAGCCCGACTCGGCCCGTTCGACGTCGCCGCGGTACCGATCGGCGCCTACCGGCCCCGCGCGATGATGAAGATCTTCCACATGGATCCGGCCGAAGCCGTCCAGGCCGGGCGCGACCTCGAGGCACGCGCGTTGATCGGCATGCACTACGGTACCTTCGATCTCTCGGACGAGCCCCCCTCCGACCCCCCGCTCCTCTTCCGATCCGCGGGCCGGGTCGCGGGTTATGACGAGAGCCAGATCTGGCTGCCGCCCATTGGCCAGGTCCTCGCACTCCCCACCGGAAAACCGGTCCTCGACCCGGCCGAATCCGGCGGGTCGGGTTGAGCGCGGCGCGCCCCGAAATCCACGCGCCTTCGCGAGGCCGGTGCCGCAGACCTCTCAGAGGTCCATGCGCATGCGGCGTAGGCCAGGGGTACCCAGAGCGGCTTCGAAGCTGGGGCTCGTCTTCTCGTCGAACGTGCGAAAGCCGACGCTCGAATACGCGCGCTCCGCTGCGACGTTCCCGATCAGAATCGAGATCTGCGCCTTCCCGAATCCCTTCTCCCGACCGCGCTCGAGCATTTCCAGAAGCAGGGTGCGGACCAGACCCCGACCCCGGTATTCCGGACGGGTCGCCACCCACTCCACGATCCAGTGGTCGTCCGGTGGCGCCTCGGCGCACTCGACGAAGGGCACGACGCGCTGGCCAAATTCGGTGAGTACTTCAGGCCCCCACTCTCCGGCAGCGGCCGCCTCGATGAGCGCCTGGGCGAGTAGATCATCCGAGACCTCGCGGGGCTCGTACCCCGAAAGAGCCGCGGCCGGTACCCCGTCGACTTCGATGAT